>NZ_JBHTLK010000154.1:0-17114 GCF_042678885.1 Saccharothrix hoggarensis | reverse complement strand
GGCCAGGGCGGGCCGGACGGCGGCGAACGCGCTCAGCGTGCCCGCCGTGACGACCGCGATCGCCAGCTGGCCCGCCGTGGGCAGCAGCGACGGGCTCAGCTCCACCGCGCCGAGCAGCGCGGACAGGCCCGTGGTGTCGAACAGCCTGGCCAGCAGCCACCCGACCGACCCGCCGAGGACCGCGCCCACCGCGCCCGCGACGGCGCCGGTCAGCAGCGCTTCGAGCAAATTCGCCCAGACGAGTGGTCCGCGGTGCGCGCCGAGGCAGCGCAGGAGCGCCGTGTGCCGCTGGCGTTGCAGGTAGACGGCGCGGTAGGTGGCCGAGGCGACGAACACGGACGTGGCGAGCGCCAGGATGCTGAACGGCAGCAGCACGGCCTCCAGGCCGTTGTCCACGGGTTCGGCGACGATGTCCGCCCTGGTGTCCGCCCGGAACCCCGCGCCGGCCGCCCGCACGACGGCGTCCCGGTCGCCGCCGGTGACGTGCAGCGACTTCGGCGCCGGTGGTGCGCCGAGCTTGGCGGCCAGTCCTTCGCCGACGACGATCAGCGGGTCCTCGCCGACCGAGCCGCGCTTGGTGACGCCGCGGACCACGACGTCCAGGGGCTTGCCCGCCGCGTCGGCCAGCCGCACCGCCGCGCCCGGCTTGAGGCCGTGCTCGTAGGCGGTGACCCGGTCGACCGCGATCTCGCCGTCCGGCGCGGGCGAGCGGCCCTCCAGGATCGGCACCCGGCGCAGCTCCTCGCGGTCCGGCTCGACGTCGGCGGTGGCCCGGCGGTCGGCCGCGCGGCCGTCGTCGAGCAGCAGGTCCGCGCGGACCTCCCGCACCTGGTGCACCCGCGTCACCCCGGCGACCCCCGCCACCCGGTCGGCGGTCGCCTGGTCGAGCACCGCGTCGGAGCCGACGAGCGGGCGGACGACGAGGTCCACGCCGGCGGGCACGACCGGCGCTCCGTCGTTCGTGGCCCGGACCATCGCGTCGCTGAGCATCAGGGCGGCCAGGAGGCAGGCGACGCCGACGACCAGGGCGACACCGGGCAGCACGGCGCGGCCGGGTCGGTCGCGGAACTCGGCGACGGCGAGCCGCAGGGATGTGGGCACAACTCCTCCTCGTGACGCGAACGTCACGACGGTAGGAACCGGGGCCGTCGGCGAGCGTCGGCCCGGGGTAGCACGCGCCGGTCCTACCCGAGGAGGATCTTCGCGTGGAACAGGTGCTGGTGGTGGACCCCGACGGCAACCCGGTGGGCACGGCGACGCGCGCCAGGGTCCGTGCCGAGGGCCTGTGGCACGCGTGCGCGGCGATCGTGGTGCGCTCGCTGGACGGGACGCGGTTGTACGTGCACCGGCGCACCGACACCAAGGACGTCTACCCCGGCCTGTACGACCCGACGTGCGGCGGCGTCGTGGCGGCGGGCGAGACGCCGGACGACTGCGCGGCGCGCGAACTGGCCGAGGAGCTGGGCGTGCGGGCCGTTCCGCAGTTCCGGTTCCGGACCCCGTTCGTCGACGGAACGATCCGCTACGTCGCGCACGTTTACGAGGTGCGCTGCGACGGGCCGTTCGCGCACCAGCCGGAGGAAGTGGCCTGGGGCGGCTGGATGACCCTGGACGAGGTGCGGACGAAGGCGGCGGACCCCGACTGGCCGGTGGTGCCGGACGGTCGGGCCCTGATCCTGGAGTGGTTCACGTGGGCATGATGTTCGCGATGTCGATCCCCGGCCTCGCCCTGCTGCTGCTCGTGCTGGCGGCCGGTGAGCAGGTGTGGCGGGCGGTCCGGCGGCGCAAGGGCCACCCGGTGGTCTCGGCGGCCGCGGTGGACGAGTTCACCACCCTGTTCTCCGGCGGCAAGCACATCGAGCTGCGACAGCGGCAGGTGACGTTGATGCTCGGCGAGGACGAGGAGTCCGGCGCGCCGCCGCGCGGGCCCGTCGACCTCGACTCGGGCGCCGTGCGGCTCGCCGTCGACCCGGACCGGCGGCTCAGTCCCAGGCCAGCGACGCCCGAGTAGCCCAGTACCCGTCGGCCGGCTCCGCGAGGTCCGCCAGCTCCTCCGGGTCCAGCTCGACGTCACGGGACTTCAGGTTCGCGCGCAGCTGGTCGGGGCTCGCCGCGCCGGACAGCACGACGTCCGCCCACGGCTGGGCGCGCACGGCGGCCAGCGCGATCGCGTCCGGCCCCACCCCGTGCGCCTCGGCCAGCTCCCGCACCCGCGGCGGCGGGTCGACGGCGAGCCGGCCGTTGGCCAGGCACTCTTTGACGAACACCTCCGCGCCCGACTCGGCCGCCAGCGCCAGCGCCGGCCCCACCGACGTCTCCAGCACGTTCCACGTGGACTGGACGGCCTCGAACAGCCGCCGACCCTCGACCTCCAGCTCCAGCGCGCGCCGCACCGTGTCGGCCTGGCGCGGGCCGGACGTGGAGAAGCCGAGGCGGACGCCCGAGTCGCGCAGCTCCCCCAGCGCCACCAGCAGCTCCGGGTCGCCGTACAGCGGGCTGTCGTCGGTCAGCGAGTGCACCTGGTACAGCCCGAGGTGGGCGCCGAGGAGGTCCTTCGTCTCCTGCCACTGGCGGGTGAACCGGTCGAGCGAGTGCTCCTTGACCTCGTGCGTGGCCGCGTCGCGCCGCCAGTCGGCGACGTAGGCGTAACCCCACTTGCTGGACACCCGCACGTCCCGGTGCCCGCGCGCGGCCAGCCACGCGGCCAGGAACTCCTCCGACCGCCCGTACGAGCGGGCCGCGTCCACGCGCCGCACGCCCGCCTCGTACGCGGCGTCCAGCACGGCGTGGCACTGCGCGCGCATGGCGTCCACGTCGCGGTGGTCGGGCAGCGCGTGCTCACGGCCGAGGTTGATGTAGGCGGGGCGGCCGAGGGCGGCCAGGCCGAGGGCGAAGTCGGGCACGCCGACACGGTAACCGGCGACCCCGGGAGGCCGCCGGTTACCGTGTCCCGCGGCGAGCCGTCCTCAGGCGTCGCGGCGCAGCAACGTCGCCGCGCCCGCGCCCAGCGCCACCACCAGGTACGCGACCATCGCCAGGCCCGCCTGCACCGGCGACAGCGGCGCGTCGGGCACCTCGCCCGCCAGCTGGGGCGCGAGGACCGGGACCATCACCGAGTACGCCCGCTCGTTCCACGGCTCCGGCAGCAGCAACGTCACCGTGGGCAGCACGAACAGCAGGCCGCACAGCGACACCAGCGCGCCCGCCGTCGACCGGAGCAGGAACCCGAGGCCCAGGCCCACCAGGGCGACCAGCACCATCGAGGCCACGTTCGCCAGCAGGACCGGCGCGGCGTCGCCGAACGAGTCGTACGCCGAGATCGGCCGCGGCCGGTCGCCCGTGATCAGCTCGCCCACCAGGTAGGCCGACAGGGTGGTGGCCAGGGCCAGGACCAGTGACGCGGCGGCCACGACGGCGGTCTTGGCGACCAGGTAGCTCCCCCGGCGCGGCACGGACACCAGCGCGGTGCGGATCATGCCGCTGCCGTACTCCGAGGTGATCGCCAGCGCGCCCAGCACGCCGAGGCTGAACTGGCCGAACGGCACCGCCACGACGCCGGGGTCGGCCGTGCCGAACTTCTGCTGGAGGTCCGGCGGGGACGTGTCCCAGTCGGCCGTCATCAGGTACGACACCAGCGCGCCGACGGCCAGGACCGCCGCCATCGACAGCACCAGGTACGTGGTCGAGCGGACCGAGCGGAGCTTCAGCCACTCCGAGCCCAGCACGTCGGTCATCGGGCGTCCTCCTTGGTGCGGTACTCGACGCTGTCCTCGGTCAGTTCGAGGTAGGCGTCCTCCAGGGACGCGCTGCGCGGCGTCAGCTCGTGGACGGGGATGCCGGCGCGGAAGGCGAGGTCCGCGATGTCGGGCGCGTCGAGCCCGGCGACGAGCAGCGCGCCGTCCTCCGCGCGGACCGTCGCGCCGGCCGCCGTGAGGGTCCGCGTGAGGGCGTCCGACGACGGCGTGCGCAACAGCACGTCCCGCTTGAACTTGTCCTGCAGGTCCCGCATGGACGTCTCCAGGATCAGCCTGCCCCGCCCGATCACGATCACCCGGTCGGCGGTCAGGGCCATCTCGCTCATCAGGTGGCTGGAGACGAGGACCGTGCGGCCCTCGTGGGCCAGGCCGCGCATCAGGTGGCGGATCCAGCGGATGCCCTCCGGGTCGAGGCCGTTCACCGGCTCGTCGAACAGCAGCACGCCGGGGTCGCCGAGCAGGGCGGCGGCCACGCCCAGGCGTTGCTTCATGCCCAGGGACAGCGATCCGACGCGCCGCTTGGCCACGCCCGCCAGGCCGACCTGGTCCAGGACCGCGGCGACCCGCCGGTCCCCGATGCCGTTGCTGCGGGCCAGCACCCGGAGGTGGTCGCCCGCCGACCTGCCGCCGTGCACGGCCCCCGCGTCGAGCAGCGCGCCGACGTGGTGCATCGGGCGCGGGACGTCGGCGTAGCGGCGGCCGTCGACGAGGGCTTCGCCGCTGGTCGGCCGGTCCAGGCCGAGGATCGCGCGCATGGTGGTGGACTTGCCCGCGCCGTTCGGGCCGAGGAACCCGGCCACGTAGCCGGGCTTCACCTCGAACGACAGGTCGTCCACGGCTCTGGTGCCGCGGTACCGCTTGGTCAGGTGCCTTACCTCGATCATGGGCCGAGCGTGCCCGGCGCGGGAGCCCGGCGGATCGGACCCGGGTCCGTGATCGGAGGTCGGACCGTGGTCCGACGCGACCCGCCCGACGGCCGGATACCGTGCCGCCCGTGAGGTCGCGAGTCCTGCGGTTGCTGCCGACCGCCTACCTGTACGTGCTCGACGTGGCCGCCGCGGCGGTGATGGTGCTCGTGTACCTGGAGTTCGCCGAGACCAACGGCGCGCCGTGGTGGCTGGGGTACCCGCTGGCGCTGCTGATCGGGGCGCCGCTCGCGGTCCGGCGGACGTGGCCCGTGGCGGTCCTGGCGGTCGTGGCGACGGCCCAGCACGTGGCCACGGTCGCCCACGTCACGCTGGAGCCGTACGGGGCGACGGCGTTCGCCCTGTACCTGGTGGCGTCGACCTGCTCGCACCGGGTAGCGGTGGGCGCGTTGGCCGCGTCGCTGGGGCCGGCGTGGGTCGCCGTGCTGATCAGCGAGCCGTGGCCCGAGGCCGTGGGGCTGTGCGTGTTCGTGACGCTGGTGGTCGGGGCGGCGTGGGCGTTGGGCCGCACGACGCGGGTCCGCCGGTCGTTCGAGGTGCGCGAGGCGGCCGAGGCGGCGGCCCGGGCGGTCGTCGAGGAGCGGATGCGGATCGCCCGCGAGCTGCACGACGTCGTGGCGCACAGCCTGAGCCTGATCACGGTCAAGGCCGGGGTCGCCGCGCACGTGGCGGCGGACCGGCCCGGTGAGGCCGTGGACGCGCTGCGGGTGATCGAGGACGCGTCGCGCGGCACGCTGGTCGAGATGCGGCGGCTGCTGGGCGTGCTGCGGTCGGAGGACGCGGCGGTCGAGCTGGCGCCCCTGCCCGGTCTGGACGACCTGCCGGAGCTGGTGTCGCGGGCGTCGCCGGCGGGGGTCGCGGTGTCGTTGTCGGTCTCCGGCCGGGTGCCCGACGCGCTCGGGCTGACCGTGTACCGGATCGTGCAGGAGTCGGTGACGAACGTGATCAAGCACGCGGCGCCCGCGTCGTGCGACGTGTCGGTGGTCGTGGACGACGGGTCGGTGGTGGTGACGGTGGTCGACGACGGGCCGGGTGGACGGGCGCCTGCCGGCGGCGGGGGCGGGCACGGGTTGATCGGGATGAGGGAGCGGGTGGCGGTGTACGGAGGAGCGTTCTCGGCCGGTCCGCGCGCCGGCGGCGGGTTCGCGGTGCGCGCCGAGGTGCCGCTGTCGTGATCGACGTGGTGGTCGTGGACGACCAGGCGCTCCTGCGCGGCAGCTTCCGGGTGCTCGTGGACTCCGCGCCCGACCTGCGGGTCGTCGGCGAGGCGGGTGACGGCGCGGCGGCGGTGTCCGTGGTGCGGGCGACGTCGCCCGACGTGGTGCTGATGGACATCCGGATGCCGGGAGTGGACGGCATCACGGCGACGCGCGAGGTGTGCTCGTCGTCGTCGGCGCGGGTGCTGATCCTGACCACGTTCGACCTCGACGAGTACGTGTACGCGGCGCTGCGGGCCGGCGCCAGCGGGTTCCTGCTGAAGGACACTCCCCCGGCCGACCTGCTGGCCGCGATCCGGGTGGTGGCGGGCGGCGACGCCCTGCTCTCACCGTCCGTGACGCGCCGGCTGGTGGCCGAGTTCTCCCGCACCCCCGCGCCCCGCGTGGTGCGGCTCGACGGGGTGACCGAGCGTGAGCGGGAGGTGTTGACGCTGATCGCCCGCGGGTTGTCCAACGCCGAGATCATGCGCGAGCTGCACCTGTCGGTCGGCACGGTGAAGACCCACATCGGCCGCCTGCTGCACAAGCTCCAGGCCCGCGACCGGGCACAGCTGGTCATCGCCGCCTACGAGTCGGGCCTCGTCACCGCCCGCTCGTGAGCCGCCCGGACCCGCCACGCGGGCCGTCCACGCCGCCGCGCCGCCAGGCCGACCGCCGCGTGGGCCGTGCACCGAGCGTGCGCCCCGTCGGCAGCCCCGCACGCGGAACGCCCGCCCAGCCGGGTGGCTGGACGGGCGTTCCAGGCGGGTTGCGGTGTTGCGGCGATGCGGTGTTACAGGTACTGACCGGTGTTCGTCGCCGTGTCGATCGCCCGACCCGACTCCTGGTTCTTGCCGGTCACGAGCGTGCGGATGTAGACGATCCGCTCGCCCTTCTTGCCGGAGATCCTGGCCCAGTCGTCCGGGTTGGTCGTGTTGGGCAGGTCCTCGTTCTCGGCGAACTCGTCCACGATCGCGTCCAGCAGGTGGCGCACCGACAAGCCCGGCTGCTTGGTGTCCAGCAGGCTCTTGATGGCCGCCTTCTTCGCGCGGTCGACGATGTTCTGGATCATGGCGCCGGAGTTGAAGTCCCGGAAGTACAGGACCTCCTTGTCACCGTTGGCGTAGGTGACCTCCAGGAACCGGTTCTCCTCGGACTCCTCGTACATCCGCTCGACCGTGTGCTGCACCATGCCGTCGATGCAGGCCACCGGGTCGCCGCCGAACTCGGCCAGGTCGTCGGCGTGCAGCGGCAGGTCGGGCGTCAGGTACTTGTTGAAGATGTCCTTCGCGCCCTCGGCGTCCGGACGCTCGATCTTGATCTTGACGTCGAGCCGGCCCGGGCGCAGGATCGCCGGGTCGATCATGTCCTCGCGGTTGGAGGCGCCGATCACGATCACGTTCTCCAGGCCCTCGACGCCGTCGATCTCGCTGAGGAGCTGGGGGACGATCGTGGTCTCGACGTCCGACGACACGCCACTGCCGCGGGTCCGGAAGATCGAGTCCATCTCGTCGAAGAACACGATCACCGGGGTGCCCTCGGAGGCCTTCTCCCGGGCCCGCTGGAAGATCAGCCGGATGTGGCGCTCGGTCTCGCCCACGAACTTGTTGAGCAGCTCGGGGCCCTTGATGTTGAGGAAGTAGCTCTTGGCCTCGCGGTGGTCCTCGCCACGGGCGGCGCTGACCTGCTTGGCCAGGGAGTTCGCCACCGCCTTCGCGATGAGCGTCTTCCCGCAGCCGGGAGGGCCGTACAGCAGCACGCCCTTCGGCGGGCGCAGCTTGTACTCGCGGAACAGGTCGGCGTGCAGGAACGGCAGCTCCACGGCGTCGCGGATCTGCTCGATCTGCCGGAACAGGCCGCCGATGTCCTCGTACTTGACGTCGGGCACCTCCTCCAGCACCAGGTCCTCGACCTCGGCCTTCGGCACGCGCTCGTACGCGAAGCCCGCCTTCGAGTCGACCAGGAGCGAATCGCCCGCCTTCAGCGGCGCGTCCATCAGCGGCTGGGCGAGCCAGACGACCCGCTCCTCGTCGGCGTGTCCCACGACCAGGGCACGGCCGATCGAGCTGTCCGCGGTCTCGGACTGCAACACCTCGCGCAGCGTGCAGACCTCGCCGGTGCGCTCGAAGTCGCCGCCCTCGACCACGGTCAACGCCTCGTTCAGGCGCACCGACTGGCCCAGGACCAGCGACGACGTCTCCACCGCCGGCGACACCGAGACCCTCATGCGACGACCGGACGTGAACACGTCCACCGTGCCGTCCTCGAACCGTGCCAGGAACACGCCGTAGCCGCTGGGCGGCTGGGCGAGCCGGTCCACTTCCTCGCGCAGCGCGAGGAGCTGGCTCCGGGCTTCTCGAAGGGTGTCGATGAGCTTCGTGTTGCGCTCGGTCAGTTGGCTGACGCGCTCCGTCGCCTCCGCCAACCGCTGCTCCAGCAGGCGGACGTGTCGTGGGGATTCCGTCAACTTGCGACGCAGCAACGCGATCTCGTCCTCGAGGAACCGGATCTGCGCTGTCAGCTCACCAGGGTTATTGCCTTTGTTCAGCTCGCCGCCCTCATCGGGCCGGCTGCCGGGATGACCGTGCTGCATGTCGGCACCCTCCTCCCGTGTTCGTCCCACAACGGTACCGGCGATCACCGACAAAAGCCGACACCCAGCGAGTTCCCGGGCGTCATGTGATCACACATACCGCCCGCTCGGCCGGACGAGTTGCTCCATATCGGTGTCAGCCGGCACCTACCACCCGCTACCGTGCGTCCCATACCTGTCACACCTGAGTGGTCCGGGCAGTGTCCACTGCCACCAGCGGAAAGTTCTAGGAGAACGTGATGTCCGTCCCGCCGCAGCAGCCGGGTCCGTACGGCCAGCAGCCGGGTCAATTTGGCCAGCAACCAGGCCAATTCGGCCAGCAGCCGGTGCCCGGCCAGCAGCCCGGCGGATACCCGCCGCCGCCCCAGGGCTTCCCACAGGGTGGGCAGCAGCCCGGCTACGGCACCCCTCCGGGCGGCTACGGGCAGCAGCCGGGCCAGCCGGGGCAACCCGGTCAGCCCGGCTACGGCCAGCAGCCGTACGGACCACCCGGCCAGTTCAACCAGCCCGGTTACGGCCAACCGGGTGGTTTCGGCAACCCCTACGGCGCGCCGCCCAAGAAGAGCCCCCTGCCGTGGGTCCTGGGCGGCGTCGGCGCCCTCGTCGTGATCGTCGTCGCCATCGTGCTGATCATGAACCTGGGCGGCGGCAGCGCCAAGGGCACCGCCGAGGCCGTCGTGGCCGAGATGAACAAGGGCGCCGACCTCAACCTCGACAACGTCCGCGACCTGACGTGCAAGAAGGACCTCGAGAAGCTCGACGAGCTGAAGGAGCAGATCGGGGCCGCCTCCTCCAAGGACGTGCCGGAGAAGTACAAGGACATCAAGACGAAGTACACGCTCGGCGAGGTGACCGAGACCGGCGACACCGCCGAGGCGAATGTCACCATCACCTTCACCGGCGTGCCGGAGGACATGAAGGAGTTCATGAAGGACAAGTCCGACACGATCAAGCTGATCAAGGAGGACGGGGACTGGAAGGTCTGCGGGTCCTTCGGCGGCTCCAACTGATCCGGTCCGACGCCCGAACGGCCCGCGCACCTTCTCGGTGCGCGGGCCGTTTTGGCTGTTCAGGCCCTTGATCAGCCCTTGGACGGTCGGCGCTGCGGCCGGGGCGGCGTGACGCCGTCGGCCAGCCGGCGGGTGGTCAGCAGGAACGCCGTGTGCCCGATCATCCGGTGCTCGGGCCGCACCGCGAGGCCCACCACGTGCCACGGCCGCACGAGGGTCTCCCACGCCTGCGGCTCGGTCCAGTGCTGCTGCTCGCGGATCGCCTCGGTGACCTTCGACAGCTGGGTCGTGGTCGCCACGTACACGACGAGCACGCCGCCGGGGATGAGGCTGCGCGACACGGCGGGCAGGACGTCCCACGGCGCGAGCATGTCGAGGATGACCCGGTCGACCTCGCCCTCGTGCTCGTTCACGTCGGCGACGGTCAGCGACCAGTTGCCCGGCCGCTCGCCGAAGAACTGCTCGACGTTGCGGATGGCGTGGTCGGCGTGGTCCTGGCGGACCTCGTACGACGTCACGCTGCCCTTCTCGCCGACCGCCCGCAGCAGCGAGCAGGTCAGCGCGCCGGAGCCGGCGCCGGCCTCAAGCACCCGGGCGCCGGGGAACACGTCGCCGTACATGACGATCTGGGCGGCGTCCTTGGGGTAGATCACCTGCGCGCCGCGCGGCATGGACAGCACGTAGTCGGCGAGCAGGGGCCGCAGCGCGAGGAACGACGTGCCGCCCACGGACACCACCACGGAGCCCTCGGGCTGCCCGATCAGCTTGTCGTGCGACAACGCGCCGCGGTGGGTGTGGTACTCCTTGCCCGGTTCGAGCACGATCGTGTAGTGCCGTCCCTTCGGGTCGGTCAACTGCACCCGGTCTCCCGGCTGGAACGGACCACTGGCGGTGCTCACCGCGGCGAACCTCCTGCTAAAACGCGCGTCAACAGCGCACGATGGTCGCACGGTGGTCCGGCGGCGCCCTTGGCGGCCTCCTGGCGCGACCCCTCGACGCGCCACGCCGCGAAGATCAGCGCCGGGCGGACCGCCTGCCCGCCGCGACAGCTTCGACGACCGAGTGGTAGACCGGCCAGCCGAGCAGCCAGATCCCGCCGACGAGGGTCATGCCGGACATCTGCCCCCACAGCGCCTGTGTGCGCTCCGGCGTGCCGACGACGTGCATCAGCAGCAGCATCACCCCGCACGCGATCGCCCACGCGATCGCGAACTTCCCCCACTCGCGCCACTCGTGGCGCACCCTCTCCGGCCCCTTCCTCGGCGGCTTGACGGGCGGCGGACCGCCCGCGAACCGGTGGGCGACCCGCTGGTCGGCCCACCGGAGCATGGAGTGCCCGAACGCCACGCTCACCCCCAGGTAGACCGCCGCGAGCCCGTGCGCCGTCGTCGCCTCTCCCCCCGACCGCAGGTCGAACACGGTCGCGACGAGCAGCACCACGTCCACCACCGGCGTGCAGACCAGGAGGGCCGCGCCGAGCCGGCGCATGTTCAGCGCGTACCGGGCCAGCAGCCCGGAGCCCAGGACGACCCAGAACCCGACCTCGCACGCCACGATGACGAAGACCAACGGATCGACCACGTGCTCCAGCCTGCGCGTCGGGGCGGCCCCGGCGCGTCGTCGGGCCGACCCACGGCGGGTCATCAGTTCGTAGGACGCCCGGCGCGCGGCCCTGTGCTGTGATGACGGGGTGGAGCTCCGCCGAACGCACCGCGACGTGCTGGTCGCGGTGGCGTTCTTCACCGTGGGGCTGGCGGTCAACTGGCTCGGCATGGACCTGGTGATGGGCGGTCCGGACTCGGCCACCCCGTTCTGGACGAGGTTCGCGATCCTCACCGCGGCGTGCGTCGGCCAGGCGTTCCGCCGGTCCGCGCCCGTGGTGGCGCTGGTCGTCGTCGCCTCGGCCACGGCGGTCGACCTGCACTTCGGGTTGAGCATGCCGGTGGTGATGGTGGCCATCGACGTGCTGTTCGTGACCGCGCTGCACGGCCCGCGCCGGCTGCACCGGGTGCTCGTCGGCGTCGTGGCCGCGGCGACGGTGGGCGTGGCCGGGGCGGTCGCCGTGGTGGGCGACTGGCGGCTGTCGTTCTACGCCGGGTTGCAGGTGTTCTCGCTGCTGGTGGTGCCGGTGTGGTGGGCGACGAACGTGCGGCAGCACCGGGAGAGCGCCGAGCAGATCGCGTTGATCTCCGAGCTGGACCGGCGGGCGGCGGTGAACGCGGAGCGCAACCGGATGGCCCGCGACCTGCACGACGTGGTCGCCGGGCACCTGTCGGCGATCGCGATCCAGTCCGAGGCGGTGCTGTCGATGCGCGAGGGCGACCCGGAGACGGTGCGCGCGGTGCTGCGGTCGGTGCGCGAGAACAGCGTGCGGTCGCTGGACGAGATGCGGATGATGATCGACGTGCTGCGGGCGGACGAGCCGGTGGACGAGCCGGTCGCGGTGCGGCTGGCCGACGTCGGCAGGCTGGTCGAGTCGGCCGCCGCGGGCGGGCTGGACGTGGAGCTGCGCGGCGCGGACGTGACCGGGCTGCCGGTGGCGGTGGACGTCGCGGCGTACCGGATCGTGCAGGAGGCGTTGACGAACGCGCTGAAGCACGCGCCGGGCGCGCGCACGTCGGTGGTGGTGGAACGGCAGGTCAGGCGGCTGGTGGTGGTCGTGCGCAACTCGGTGGGAGGGCGCACGGGGCCGCCGGGCGGGCCGGGTGGGTCGGGGACGGGGTTGGTGAGCATGGCGGAACGCGCGCACGTGGTCGGCGGGACGTTCGACGCGGGTCCGGACGGCGACGGCGAGTGGGTCGTGCGGGCGGAGCTGCCGCTGTGATCCGGGTGGTGGTGGCCGACGACCACGCGGCGATCCGCGCCGGCCTGGTGATGATCCTCAGCGGCGCGGACGGCATCGAGGTCGTCGGCGAGGCGGGTGACGGCGCGGCGGCGGTGCGGCTGGCGGAGCGGGAGCGGCCTGACGTCGTGCTGATGGACATCCGGATGCCCGGTGTCGACGGCATCGAGGCGACGCGGCGGCTCAGCGGCGTGTGCGAGGTGCTGGTGCTGACCACGTTCGACCTGGACGAGTACGTGCGCGGCGCGTTGCGGGCCGGCGCGGCGGGGTTCCTGCTGAAGTCGGTGGAGGCGCCGGCGCTGGTGGAGGCGGTGCGGCAGGTCGCGGCCGGTGACGGCGTGCTCGCGCCGAGCGTGACGCGGCGGGTGATGCGGGAGTTCGCCTCGGCCGCGCCCCGGTCGCGCCCGGCGGCGCTGGACTCGTTGACCGACCGCGAGGTCGAGGTGCTCCGGTGCCTCGGTGAAGGGCTGTCGAACCACCAGATCGGGCGAAAGCTGCACATCGGCGAGACGACGGTGAAGACGCACGTGTCGCGGGTGCTGACGAAGCTGGGCCTGCGGTCGCGGGTGCAGGCGGCGATCCTGGCGCAGGACGCCGGGCTGCTCAGCGGCGGTCCAGCGCTGCCTTGAGGTCCTCGCGGCGCAGCACGCCCGCGGGCCGGCCTTCGAGGTCGACGACCAGGTACTCCCAGGCGGCGGTGCCCTGCACGCGTTCCACCACTTCGGCGCCGCTCTCGTTCTCCAGGAGCACGGTCTCCGGCCGGATCGGCACGGCCGCCTGCTCCGCCGGGGCGTGCGGCGACGTGCCGGCCAGTCGGCGCGCCATCTCCCGGTCCAGCAGCCCGGCGGCGACGCCGTCCGCGCGGACCAGGACGACGCCCCGGCCGGCGGAGGCGGTGAGCGCGCCCGACACGGGGCTCTCGGCGGGCAGTTGCAGCACGGGCCGGACCAGCTCGCCGAGCGTGAGGCCGTCCGGCCAGGTGCTGCGGCGCTCGGCGGCCACCTCGCCGCGCGCGCCGGCCAGCACGAACCAGGCGGTCAGCAGGCACACGCCGAACCTGATCCAGCGGTCCTCGGCGCCGTCCAGCACGCCCCAGACGGCCCAGGCGACGAGCAGCGCCGCCACGGCCCCGCCACCGACCACGGCCGCCTTCGTGCCCGACGCGCGGCGTCCCGTGGCGGCCCACACGCCCGCCCGCAGGATGCGCCCGCCGTCCAGCGGCAGGCCGGGGAGCAGGTTGAACACGGCGACGGCGGCGTTGGCGAACGCGGTCTGGGCGATCAGCAGCCAGATCGCGTCGGGTTCCGGGAACGTCGAGGCGGCGAGCGCGAACGCGCCGGCCAGGATGGTCGAGACGACCGGTCCGGCGACGGCGATGGCGCCCTCGTGGCCGGGCCGGGTCGGCGTGCGCATCACCTCGGACACGCCGCCGAGCAGGAACAGGCGCAGCCGGCGGACGGGCAGGCCGAGGCGCAGCGCGACCAGGCTGTGGCCGAGTTCGTGGGCCAGGACCGAGAGGCCGAGGAAGACCGCGAACGCGGCCGCGAGGAGGACGCCGGTGAGCCCGCCCGTGCCGGGCGCGATGCGACCGACCAGCGGCGCGTAGAGGACGACGATCGCCGCCGAGCCGAGCCACCACGACGGCGACAGCAGCACCGGTATCCCGGCCACGCGGAACAGCGGCAGCCCGCCGTCCCGGCCGACCTGCCGCCGCCAACTCCCCGTCGTCGCCACGTCCAGAGCCTAGGGCGCGGGGTGTATCAGGACTGTGTTGAATCGCCGTCGCGCGCCGCGCCGGGAGCGCGGGACCGGACCCTGGCGCGCAGGCCGTCGAGGATGAGGTCGAGGCCGTACCCGAGCGCCCCGTCCCGCGCGCCGCCGCGGGCCGCGTCCGTCGCGTCGGCCAGCGCGGCCTTGATGGCGGGGTACCGGTCGCCCCGCTCGCGCACCACCTCGGTCAGGATCTCGGCGAACCGCGTGCCGGTGTCGCCGCCGGGCTTGGTCGCCACCTGCTGGGCGATGTTGCGGACGTGACCCGCGAGGACGGCGAGCACGTCCATCCGCTCCGCGCCGCCGAGGCCGGTGCCGTCGAGGAGGGCCAGGGCGGCTTCCATCCACGCCAGCTCGTGCGGCCCGACGACGCGTGGACCGGTGGTGGCCTCCAGCACCCACGGGTGCCGCAGGAAGCCGGGCAGCAGCGCCAGCGCCCACCCGCGCAACCGGTCGCACCGGTCGTCGGCGGTGGGAGGTGCCGTGCCGTCGGGGGCGGCGTGGGTCGACAGGGGGGCCGTGACGTCGGCGGGCGGTGCGCCTATCGCGAGGTCCGCCATGAGCGCGACCAGCTCGGCCTTGCCCGGCACGTACCGGTAAAGCGACATCTTGGTGAAGCCGAGGTCCGCGGCGACGCGCTGCATCGAGACGGCGGCGAGCCCTTCGGCGTCGGCGATCGCGATGCCGGCACGGGCGATGCGGTCGTGGGTGAGCGCGGGCTTGGGGCCGCGGCGAGGCCCCGGGCGGTCTCCCCACAGGAGGTCGAGGGTGCCCGCCAGGTCCATCGACACCTCCGGTGTTGCCCACGCCCGAAAACTGTGTCTACAGTACACAAAAAACAACTGCTTCCGGTGGACACAATTAGGGGTGGGCGATGGCGGGCAAGCGGATCCTGATCTCCGGTGCGAGCGTCGCGGGACCGGCGCTGGCGCACTGGCTGGCGCGCCACGGCTTCGAGCCGACCGTCGTCGAGATCGCCCCTGCCCTGCGCGGCGGCGGCGCGGCGGTGGACTTCCGCGGCGAGACCCACCTGACCGTGCTCGACCGCACGGGCGTGCTGGAACGGCTGCGCGAGGTCCAGACCGGCGGCAGCCCCATGACGTTCGTCGACGAACGGGGTCGCACGGTGCTCCACCTGCCCGCGGACTTCGCGGGAGGCGACGTCGAGGTGCTGCGGTCGGACCTCTCGCGGGTGCTCTACGAGCACAGCGAGGACCGCGCCGAGTACGTCTTCGGCGACTCGGTCGCCGCGTTGGCGGAGACCCCCGACGGCGTCGACGTGACGTTCGCGTCCGGGGCGCAGCGCACGTTCGACCTGGTCGTCGGCGCCGACGGCATCCACTCGGGCGTCCGCGGACTCGTGTTCGGGCCGGAGGAGCGGTTCGTCAGCCACCTGGGCTACTACGTCGCGAGCTGGGACCTGCCCGACGACCTCGGCATCGAGCCGGAGTCGGTGAGCTACAACGTGCCCGGACGGCTCGTCTCCACCAGCGGCGGCCCGGACCGGCCGAGCGCGTTCGTGGCGTTCCGGTCGCCCCGCCTCCGGTACGACCGGCGCGACGTGGCCGCGCAGCGCGCGCTGCTCACCGAGGCGTTCGCCGGGGTGGGGTGGCGGACACCGCGCCTGCTGGCGTCGTTGGAGCGGACGGCGGAGCTGTACTTCGACTCGATCAGCCGCGTGGACGTCCGCCCGTGGTCGAAGGGCCGCGTCGCGCTGGTCGGCGACGCCGCGTGCGGCGCCACGATCGGCGGCATGGGCACCGGGACCGCCGTCGTCGGCGCGTACGTGCTGGCGGGCGAGCTCGCCGCGGCGGGCGGGGACCACCGGACGGCGTTCCGGCGCTACGAGGACCGGATGCGCCCCTACGCGGAACGGTGCCAGAAGGGCGGCGACCGCGCGGGCAGGTTCCTCGCGCCGCCGAGCCGGTTCTCCCTGGCGATGCGCAACGGCCTGCTCGGCAACCGGTTCCTGCTCGGCCTGATGCTCCGGGCGGGCAAGGGCATCGGCAGCCGGATCGACCTCCCCGACTACGCGCCCGCCGTGACGTGATCGCGCGCGGTTCGGACCTGATCTTGTCGGACCCTTGGCCTATGGTTCTGGGCCATGGCAGTGCCGACGATCACCGAGCGCCCCGTGCGCAGGCCAGCGCTGTCGCCCTCGCGCGCGGGCGACTTCAAGCAGTGCCCGCTGCTCTACCGGTTCCGGGCCGTCGACCGGCTGCCGGAGAAGCCGACCAGGGCGCAGGTGCGCGGCACGGTGGTGCACGCGGTGCTGGAGGACCTGTTCGCGCTGCCCGCCGCCGAGCGGGTGCCGGAGGCGGCGCGGGCGCTCGTGGGCCCGGCGTGGGAGCGGGTGCGGGCCGAGCGGCCGGAGTTCGCCGAGCTGTTCGCCGAGGGCGACCCGGAGCAGGAGGAGTGGCTGGCCTCGGCGGAGGGCCTGCTGGACGGCTACTTCGGGCTGGAGGACCCGCGCCGGTTCGACCCGGACGCCCGTGAGCTGCTGGTGGAGTGGGAGCTGCCGTCGGGCGTGCTGCTGCGCGGGTACATCGACCGCGTGGACGTGGCGCCGACCGGCGAGATTCGCGTGGTGGACTACAAGACGGGCGCCGCGCCGCGCGAGATCGGCGAGGCCAAGGCGTTGTTCCAGATGAAGTTCTACGCGCTGGTGCTGTGGCGGCTGCGGGGCGTGGTGCCGCGCCAGCTGCGGCTGATGTACCTGGCCGACCGGCAGGCGCTGGCCTACCAGCCGGACGAGGCGGAGCTGGCCCGGTTCGAGCGCACGCTGGAGGCGATCTGGGACGCCATCCTGCGGGCGGCGAAGTCCGGCGACTTCCGGCCGAACCCGAGCAGGCTGTGCGACTACTGCGACCACAAGGCGCTGTGCCCGGCGTTCGACGGCACGCCGCCGCCGTACCCGGGCTGGCCGGAGCCGGACGCGGGCGTGGAGACCGTGCTGGACCGGGCGGACTAGCGCGTGTTTCAGATGTGGCGTAGCCAAATGTTGATGGCGGCGACGTGGACG
>NZ_JBHTLK010000153.1:0-17123 GCF_042678885.1 Saccharothrix hoggarensis | reverse complement strand
CCGCGGCGCCGGTGCGGCCGCCTCGGCTGCCGCGCCAACCGCGACCGCCGCCGTGGCCGCCACGCGGGCCGTTGTGCGACCAGCCCGACCCCGACACGGCGGCCGACTCGTTGCGCGTCACCTCGGACGCGCTGATCACGAGCTGCGGCGGCTGGTGGAACTGCGCCAGCGTGCTGGTGTTCGACACCGTGCTGGACGCGTACGTCGTCATGACCTCGCGCGCCCGCTGCTCGGCCGCGTTCTGGGCCTTCTCCTGGATCTCGTAGTCCGTCTGCCCGCCCACCAGGTTCGTGAGGGCGCTGACGAGCGCGTTGGGCTGCTCCGCGGTGACCTTCACCGGCGGCGGCATGTCCGCGCGGGCCTTGGAGATGTAGTCCGCCTGTAACTCCACCGAGGTCCGCATCACCTCCGCGCCGGCGCGGGCGTCGTCCGCCCACGCGGCCAGCGGGTTGATGCCCCTCCGCGCCTTCTCCGCCGCGTCGCCCTCCCACGTGGCGCCGGAGCGCAGCACGCCGGTGTGCAGCTCGGCGTTGATCTCGGTCAGCGCGGCCGAGACGCCCTGCCACCGTTCCATCGAGGCGTGCGACGCCCCCGGACCGGGGCCGGAGTTGATCTTCTCGTACAGCTCTTCGTGGCTGTAGCCGCTCCAGCGGTGTCCATCGGGCATGAACGTTCCCCTTGCCTGCGCCGGGTGCTCAGCGGCCGCCCTGCTGTCCCATCAACCCGGTGTTGTCGTCTTCGATGGACTGGTACTGCTGCTCGACCAGGGTGAGCGCGTCCATGGCCGACTTGAGCTGCCGCTGGTAGTTCTCCAGCGCGGTCAGCGCGGAGTCGCCCGATTCGAGCGAGCGCTCGTTGAACTTCTCCGCCGCGTCCTGGCTCACCGGGTCGCCGGCCCACGGGCGGACCCGCACCTCGGTGATGGCGAGCTCGATCTGCTTGTCCAGCTTGGTCAGCGCGCCCGAGAACGCGCTGCGCAAGCTGGGGATGGCACTCGGTTCGACGTTCAGCGTGTGCGACAAGGGCGGTGGTGAACCCGTGTCGGCTCCGTGACCGCGGTCTTCCGACGGCATGGACGACCTCCCCGCCTTCCTCGTCTCGTCGCGCATGGTCACTCTAGCCACAGGGTCCGACAGCGGGGAGTAGGTGGAACGCACATCCCCCGCACAGATCAGCGTCGTTGCCGCAAACCGGCTACCGCCGCCTCTGCCACCCGTTGCGCCCCCTGGCACAGGGTGTCCTGCTTTGCCGCCGTCTCGTTGCCGCCGTCGCGGAACAACACGTCCAGGAACTGCCCTTCCGCCACGTCCACCTCGACGTTGCACACGTTGTCCATCCCCGGCGTCCGCACGGTCAGCGCGGGGAAACCGGAGATCGTGGTCTCGGTGGCCTCGACCTGCGCGTTCTCGCTGAGCCACACGCCGACGCCCTCCACTGTGACGAGGGCCAGCCGGACCACGTTCCCGCTGATGTTGCTGCGCATGGTGCACGCCTTCGCGTTGCCGAAGCTCGTCTCCACGTAGGCGCTCGGCGCGTTGTCCAGGCTCAGCGCGACCCGCTGCTCCGCCGAGAGCACCGCGCACGGGTCCACGTCGTCCAGCGGGATCTCCTCCGGCCGGGGCGGCAGCGACAGCACCGGGGTCGTCGTCGCGGGCAGCGGTTCGTCCACCCGGCCGTCGGCCTTCTTCTCCGGAAAGGGCGTGCACGCGGCCAGCGCCAGCGCGGCCAGCGCGGCGATGATCATGCGAGCAGCCCTCATGAGCACCTACCGTAGCCGGGTCCACACGCCCTGTGGACCCCCGGCTGTGAAGCCGCACTTCTCGGCCACCCGGCGCGCCGCGCCGTCCGGTGGTCTGGCGGTGACGCGCGGGAGGTCGAGGAAGCCGAACCCGAACCGCAGCACGGCCTGCGCCGCGTGCGTCGCGATCCCCCTGCCGCGCAGGTCGGGCGTGGTCCAGCAGGTCAGCTCACCCGCCGCGGACAGGGCGACCTCGCCGACGGCCGTCCCGGTGAGCTGGTCGCACACGGCCCAGGAACAGCACTCGT
Source organism: Saccharothrix hoggarensis (assembly GCF_042678885.1). Lineage (GTDB taxonomy): Bacteria > Actinomycetota > Actinomycetes > Mycobacteriales > Pseudonocardiaceae > Actinosynnema > Actinosynnema hoggarensis. The sequence goes on along the minus strand of NZ_JBHTLK010000153.1, from coordinate 15,077 downwards.
CGTCCCGCCACTGGGCCGCGCGGGCCGCGCCGAGGTCGCCGTCGGCCGCGAGGTCCGCGCACCGGCCGCCCGCCACCAGCGCCACCCGGTCGTCGATGCGGTCGTCGGCGCGGAGCTGACGCAGGTAGAACTCACCCGCGTTGATCTCGACGGCCTCCATGGCGCGCGAGACTAGTCGGTGACGAACCCGTCGTGGCGCGCGGCCAGTTCCTCGAGCAGGCCGCGGTGGGCCTGAGCGGGCTGGTCGTCGGGACCGGTGGTCAGCTCCACCACCCAGTCGGCGTCCTCGACGTCGTCCTCGCCCGCCAGCAGGTCCTTGTGCACCGCGCACGGCGACCAGCCCGCCGCCGCCAGCTCGCGGGCGGCCTCCTCGGCGTCGTCGCGGTCGTGCAGGACCAGCAGCAACGAGCCCGCCCCGTCCTCCGGCCGATCGCGCGCGCCGTCGTCCAGCAGGCCCCGTGACGCCAGGGCGCCGTGCAGCGCGGCGAAGTCCGGCGTGTGCACGGCGTCGAGGCCGATGGTCCGCGCCGCCGCCACGTTCTCCGCGTTGTCGTCGCAGAACAACGTGCCCGACGGCGAGTGCTGGAGCACCCGCAGCGCCCGGCGGAACGCCTCGGGCGACGGCTTCGCCACGCCGAGCCGGGCGGACGTCACGACGGCGTCCACCTCGCGGTCCAGCCCCAGCGCGGCCAGGTCGCGCGGCAGCCGGTCGGTCGCGTTGGACAGCAGCGCCACCCGGCACCGCGCCCGCACCCGCCGCACGAGCTCCAGCGCCTCCGGCACGACCTCGCCGGTCCGGGTCCACGCGGCCACCGCGCCCGCCGCCGCGTCCGGGGCGACGCCCACGGCGACCAGGTGCTCGCGCACCTCCTCCCGCCACTGCTCGTCGCCGACCCGTCCGACGATCGCGGGACCGGACAGCGCGAACGACACCCGCGCCAACGTGCCGCGGGGCAGGCCGAACCGGTCCTCGACCGGGCCGTCCGGTGGGAACCGCCGCAGCACGCCGTCCAGGTCGAGCAGCAGCAGCGACGGCGCGCTCACCGCCTGCCCATGCGGCCGATGAGCAGCCACACCAGCGGGATCAGCAGGAACACCAACGGCGTGCGCGCCACGAAGTACAGCGCCACGGCCGCCACCGCCACCCCGGTCAGGACGGCGCTGCTGACGCGGGGGTCGAGCTGGAACGTGCGCCGGACGGCCGGATCGGGCGGCGGCACGTGCGGCACGACCTGCGGGAACGTCGGTCGCGGCGCGGGCAGGTCGCCGAACAGCGCGTACAGCTCCCCGCGGGTCTTCGCGGTGGCGACGCGGGCGGAGCGCTCGCCGAACTCGTCCACGCTCAGCCGCCCCTCGCCGAGGTGCGTGCCGAGCAGTTCGAGCGCCTGCTCGCGCTCCGCGTCGCCGACCCGGATGTCCCGCTCGCTCACGCGGGTGAGCCTATTCCTTGATCTCGCACAGGACGGTGCCCTGGGTGACGGTGGCGCCCGGCTCGGCGGCCAGGCCCGTGACCACGCCCGACTTGTGCGCGGTGACCGGGTTCTCCATCTTCATGGCCTCCAGCACGACGATCAGCTCGCCCGCCTCGACCTGCTGACCGTCCTCGACGGCGACCTTGACGATCGTGCCCTGCATCGGCGCCGTCACCGAGTCGCCGGACGCCGCCGCGCCGCCCTTGCCGCCGCCGCGCTTGCGGGGCTTGGCCTTCACCGCCGTCTTGGCCGCGCCGCCGCCGCCACCGCCGCCGAACGCGAGGTCGCCGGGCAGCGAGACCTCGAGCCGCCGGCCGCCGACCTCGACCACGAGGGTCTGCCGCGGCTCGTCCTCCTCGGCCTCCGCGCCGTCGGTGAACGGCGCGATCGTGTTGTCGAACTCGGTCTCGATCCACCGGGTGTGCACGGTGAAGCCGTCCTCGTCGCCGACGAACGCCGGGTCGCGCACGATCGCGCGGTGGAACGGCAGCACCGTCGCCATGCCCTCGACGACCATCTCGTCCAGCGCGCGACGCGCCCGTTCGAGGGCCTGGGTGCGGTCCTCGCCGGTGACGATCAGCTTGGCCAGCAGCGAGTCGAACTGCCCGCCGATGACGGTGCCGTCCTCCACGCCCGCGTCCACCCGGACACCGGGGCCGGACGGCGCGGTGAACGTGGTCACCGTGCCCGGCGCGGGCAGGAAGTTGCGGCCCGCGTCCTCGCCGTTGATGCGGAACTCGATCGAGTGGCCGCGCGGGGTCGGGTCCTCGGTGAACCGCAGCACCTCGCCGGCGGCGATGCGGAACTGCTCCCGCACCAGGTCGACGCCCGCGGTCTCCTCGCTGACCGGGTGCTCCACCTGCAGCCGGGTGTTGACCTCCAGGAACGAGATCGTGCCGTCCACCGCGACCAGGTACTCGACCGTGCCCGCGCCGTGGTAGCCGGCCTCCTTGCAGATGGCGCGCGCGGACCGGTGGATCTCGGCGCGCTGCTCGTCGGTCAGGAACGGCGCGGGCGCCTCCTCGACCAGCTTCTGGTGGCGGCGCTGCAACGAGCAGTCGCGCGTGCCGACGACGATCACGTTGCCGTGCTGGTCGGCCAGGACCTGCGCCTCGACGTGCCGCGGCTTGTCCAGGTACCGCTCCACGAAGCACTCGCCGCGGCCGAACGCCGTGACGGCCTCGCGCACCGCGCTGTCGAACAGCTCCGGGATCTCCTCCAGCGTGCGGGCGACCTTCAGGCCGCGGCCGCCGCCGCCGAACGCCGCCTTGATCGCGACCGGGAGGCCGTGCTCCCGCGCGAACGCGATGACCTCGTCCGGGCCGTTCACCGGGTCCTTGGTGCCGGGCACCAGCGGCGCGCCCGCGCGCATCGCGATGTGCCGCGCGGTCACCTTGTCACCCAGGTCGCGGATGGCCTGCGGGGTCGGCCCGATCCACGTCAGGCCCGCGTCCAGCACGGCCTGCGCGAAGTCGGCGTTCTCGGACAGGAAGCCGTAGCCGGGGTGCACCGAGTCGGCGCCGGCGCGCTTGGCGACGTCCAGCAGCTTGTCCACCGACAGGTAGCTGTCCCCGGGCGTGCTGCCGCCCAGGGCGAACGCCTCGTCCGCCAACCGGACGAACGGGGCGTCCCGATCCGGGTCCGCGTACACGGCGACGCTGGCCAGACCGGCGTCCCGGCAGGCGCGGATGACCCGGACGGCGATCTCACCGCGGTTGGCGACGAGGACCTTGCGCAGCGACACGACGTCCTACCTCCTGGCAACGCTGGAACTGGAGCGGCAATGGTCGGGGAGTTTAGTGACCCCTCAGTACACCGTGACCGAGAGACACCTCACGCCTGGGTGGAACAATCGGCAATCGTGACACGCCCGCCCACAGCCGCGCTCGTGGTCGCCTGCGCGGCCGTCCTCACCACGGTCGCGGGGCTGGTCATCGCCTGGTCACTGCGCCCTCCGGCCCTGTCCGACGCCGGCGCCACCGCGCCGCAGGACGAATTGCGGTGCGGCACGACGACGTGTCGTTCGATCGTGAAACGGGAGGTCGGTGTCGATTCAGTGGAATTGCTGGTCGGCGAGGGCGCCGGCCGCATCCGCACCGCCGGCGCTTCGGGGCCGAACATCTTCGAGCTGACCATCGCGTCGTCGGGGGCGGAGATCACCGAGGCGTCGCTCCAGTGCGTGGACGCCGAGGTCGGCGTGTGCCTGGTGCGCGGGGAGGTCGACGGCGAGGTGCTCGGCGAGGTGCTGGTGCGCAGGTCGGGGGCGTGGTCGCGGGCGCAGGTGCCGTACGTCTCCAGCGGGGCGTACCTGGCGTTGCGCGACGTGGACGACGACACGGTCGCCGACGTGGTGGCGGTGCAGCGGGCGTGCCCGTCGGGTGACGACTGCGCGGGCTGGTTCGCGCAGGTCTTCTCGTTGGCCGAGGGTGGCGGTGAGCTGGGCTGCACGGCCGTCGTGGACGTGCCGGAGGCCCTGCCGGGCTGGCCGGAGGTCGGGCCGAGCCCGCCGGACCTCGGCTCGTGCGGCACCTGACCCCTGGGCCTCGGCGGGGTCGGTGCCCGGCCCGTGGACGTCGGGTGGTGCGGGAGTGAGCGGTGCGTGACTGGTCCGTGGGCCTCGGGCCGTGCCGTGTGTCGGGCCGCGTGTTGCCTGCGAACGCGAACGGCCCCCGAACGCGAACGGCCCGGGAACGCGAGCGGCCCGGGAACGCGAGCGGCCCGGCCGCGGGAGGTGGCTCCCGCGGCCGGGCCGGTGTGTCGGACGTCCCGGTCAGGCGGGGACGGGGGTGCGGGGCGCGCTCAGCAGCGGCGGCTCGCTCGGGGCGTTCAGGACCTCGTCGTCGAGCAGGCCCTCGCCGCGGGCGACGAGCACCGGGACGGTGATCTGGCCGGTCACGTTCGTGGCCGTGCGGACCATGTCCAGGATCGGGTCGATCGCGTAGACCACGGCGACACCGGTGGCGATGACCTCCGGCGGCATGTTCACCGCGCCCAGGGTCAGCGTCAGCATGGTGAACCAGCCGGTGGTGCCGGCGGTCGCCAGGGCGCCGAACACGGCGACCGCGACGATGGCCACGTACTGCCACACGCCCAGCTGCACGCCGAACAGGTTCGCGATGAACACCGTGGCGATGGCGGGGTACACGGCGGCGCAGCCGTCCATCTTCGTGGTCGTGCCCAGCGGCACGGCGAACGACGCGTAGTCGTTGTCCACGCCGAGGTTGGCGGCGGTCTGCCGGCTCAGCGGCAGCGTCGCGCCCGACGAGCGCGACACGAAGGCGAACTGGATCGCGGTCCACGCCTTGCCGAAGAACGTCACCGGCGACACCCGGCCGACGAACCGCAGCAGCAGCGGGTACACCACGAACAGCACCAGCAGCGACCCGCCGTACACCGACGCGATCAGCGAGAACAGCGGCCGCACGAACGAGTTGCCGTACGTCGCGAACGCCGTCCCGATCAGGCCGAACACGCCGATCGGGGCCAGCAGCACGATCCAGCCGACGACCTTCTGGATCAGGTCGAACACCGAGCGGGTCAGCGTGACGAACGGCTCGGCCTTCTCGCCCAGCGCGTACGCGGCGAAGCCCACCAGGACCGAGATGAACACGACCTGCAGCACCTCGCCCTCGGTGAAGGCGCTGAACAGGTTCGACGGGATCAGGGTCTCCAGCAGCGTGCTCCACGAGCCGGGGTCGCGCGCGGCCAGCTTCTCCACGGCCGCCTGCGACGGCTGGACCTGCACGCCCGCGCCCGGCTTGAAGACCAACGCGATGGCGAGGCCGATCAGCACGGCGATCAGCGACGTGATGGCGAACCACAGCAGCGTCTTGCCGCCGAGGCGCGCCGCCCGGTTCGTGCCGAGCCGGCGCAGGCTCGTGATGCCCACCACGATCGCGGTGAACACCAGGGGGATGACGGTGAACTGCAACAGGCTGGTGAAGACGTCGCCGATGTGGCCGAGGGTGGTGGTCAGCCACTCCTGCTCGGCGCTCTTCGCGACGTACCCGGCGAGCGCGCCCAGCACGAGCGCGGCGAGGACGGCGACGCCGAAGACCTTCGGCTTGGTGTAACTGCGGACGAACGACATGGTTGCTCCGGGTGGGCGCAGGGGTGGGCGCACGGGTGGGCGCGGGGACGGACGGCGGGGCGTCAGCCCCGACAGCCCGCGCTCGTCCTGCGCCCGAAGTCGATGTGACGGCGGCGCGTCAGCAATTCACCCACGGCTCCCCCAACGCGAAAGACCTTCGAGGAGCTTCCCGGATCAGTGAAAATGTGACAACGGCTACCACATGTCGGACACCGCGACGCCGATCTCGCGCAGCAGCCGCCGGGTGAGCGGCAGGCTGATCCCGATCACGCTCGACGGGTCGCCGTCGATGCCGTCCACGAACCAGCCGCCCAGCCCGTCCAGCGTGAACGCGCCCGCCACGTGCAGCGGCTCGCCGGTCGCCAGGTAGGCCTCCAGCTCGTCGTCCGCCGGGCGGCCGAACCGGACCAGCGTCGCCTCGTGCCCGGCGGTCCGGTCCACCACCTCGCCGTCGCGCACCCGCAGCACCGCGTGGCCGGTCAGCAGCGTGCCGGTGGTGCCGGCCATCTTCTTCCAGCGCTCCCGCGCGACCTCCACCGTGCCCGGCTTGCCGTGCACCTCGCCGTCGGCGGTCAGCAGCATCGAGTCGCAGCCGACGACCACCGCGTCCGCGGCGACGTCGTCGTCGAGGCTCGACGCGATCGCCTCCGCCTTGGCCGTCGCGAGCGCCGTGACCAGCTCTTCGGGCGTCGGGTCGGTGAGCGAGGCGGCCAGCGCGTCCTCGTCCACGCCGGACACGCGGACGACGGGCTCGACCCCGGCGGCGCGGAGCACGGCCAGGCGGGCGGGGGACTGGGAGGCGAGAACGAAGCGCACGACGTGCAGCCTAGGACTCCCGCCGAAGCCCGTCGGACGACGCCGGTCGCGGGGGACGCGGGTACGTGGTCCCGAAGCCCGACCGCTCCCGCGACGACCTCACGGCGTCGTGGCGGGGGCCGTGCGTAGAACTACCGATGCGCGTGGTCCGGACCTTGGGCACGCTCGGGAGCGTGCAGCGTTTGGCTCTGGTGGTCCGCCGGATCGACCGGGGTCGAGGCCGGTACCGGTGGTTGTGGGTCGCGCCGGCCGTCTTGATCCTCGTCCTGACGGCACGGGTCGTCTCCACCGACCCGGTGGGGTACGGCGTGCCGTTCTGGCCGTTCGCGAACGGCAGCGACCGCGCCGAGCACCGGCTGATGGACCAGGTCACCACCGTCGCGCGGGCGTTGCGGCACGTCGACGCCGTGCCCGCCGCCGTGGCCGCCCAGGGCGTCGAGGTGCTGGACGCCCGGATCGGCGCCGGCACCGTGTGGATGCGCGTCCGCCTGCACGTGCCCGACGGGGTGCGCTGCCGCGAGGTCACCGTTCTGGGCGACACCGGCGTGCAGGTGAACTCCCGGCGGGTGGGGTGTTGAGGGTTGTGTTGAATTGCGCCGCCTCCGGCGTCGCGGCTCGGCCGCCTGGGAGTCGGTCGTTCACGTCCTCATTTCCCGACGATCGAAAAGCGTGATCGTCGGGAAATGAGGACGCGAACGACCGACGCGGCCTCGCGACCGGTGGTCCCGTTGAGGGTCGTTGCCGGATGCGTGTGGGCGAATGTGGTGGGCGGGCGGAGTGCGGCGGTGTGGGGCGGGTGGGTCAGCCGGGTAGGGCTGAGGCTCGCCAGGCTCCTGGGCCGTGCGGTAGGGCGCGGCGGACCATCCTGGACGGGTCGGCCCAGGTGGAGCGGCGGGGGCGGTCCTCGGCGGTGGTGCCCGCCGAGGACAGGGCGGCCACCACCGCCGTGACGGCGGCCAGTTCGACGTCGTCCGGGTTGCCGCGCACGACCCGGAGGTGCGGTGCCCCGGTCACAGCGGGATGTTCCCGTGCTTCTTGGGCGGCAGCACCTCGCGCTTGTCGCGCAGCATCGCCAACGCCCGGGCGACGTAGGAGCGCGTGGACGACGGAGGGATCACGCTGTCAACATAGCCGCGTTCCGCCGCCACGTACGGGTTGCAGAGCGTGTCCTCGTACTCCTGCTGCAACTTCGCCCGCAGCGCGTCCACGTCCTCGCCCGCGGCCGCCGCGGCGGCCAACGTCTTGCGGTGCACGATGTTCGCCGCGCCCTGCGCGCCCATGACGGCGATCTGCGCCGTCGGCCACGCCAGGTTGATGTCCGCGCCGAGGTGCTTGGAGCCCATCACGTCGTACGCGCCGCCGTACGCCTTGCGGGTGATCACGGTGACCAGCGGCACGGTCGCCTCGGCGTAGGCGTAGATCAGCTTCGCGCCGCGCCGGATGATGCCGTTCCACTCCTGGTCGGTGCCGGGCAGGAAGCCGGGCACGTCCACGAACGTCAGCACCGGGATGTTGAACGCGTCGCAGGTCCGCACGAACCGCGCGGCCTTCTCGGAGGCGTCGATGTCGAGGCAGCCCGCGAACTGGGTGGGCTGGTTGGCGACGATGCCGACCGAGTGGCCGTCGACCCGGCCGAAGCCGACCAGGATGTTCGGCGCGAACAGGGGCTGGACCTCGAGGAACTCGCCCTCGTCCAGCACCCGGGTGATGACCTCGTGCATGTCGTACGGCTGGTTCGCCGAGTCCGGGATCAGCGTGTCCAGCTCGCGGTCGGCGTCGGTGATCGCGTCCTCGACGGGGCCGTGCACCAGGTCGTCCGGCGCGTCGAAGACCGGCGGCTCGGACATGTTGTTCGCGGGCAGGTAGGACAGCAGCTCCTTGACGTAGGAGATGGCGTCCTCCTCGTTGTCCCCGAGGTAGTGCGCGTTGCCCGACTTGGTGTTGTGGGTGCGCCCGCCGCCCAGCTCCTCGAAGCCGACGTCCTCGCCCGTGACGGTCTTGATCACGTCCGGGCCGGTGATGAACATGTGCGACGTCTTGTCGACCATGACCACGAAGTCGGTCAGCGCGGGCGAGTAGACGTGCCCGCCGGCGGCCGCGCCCATGATCAGCGAGATCTGGGGGACGACGCCGGACGCGGCGACGTTGCGGCGGAAGATCTCGCCGTAGAGGCCGAGCGAGACGACGCCCTCCTGGATGCGCGCGCCGCCGCCCTCGTTGATGCCGACGATCGGCCGGCCGGTCTTGATCGCCAGGTCCATGACCTTGACGATCTTCTCGCCGTAGACCTCGCCGAGCGAGCCGCCGAAGATCGTGACGTCCTGGCTGAACACGCACACCGGGCGGCCGTCGACGGTGCCGTAGCCGGTCACCACGCCGTCGCCGTAGGGCTTGTTGCGCTCCTGCCCGAAGTTGGTCGAGCGGTGGCGCGCCAGCTCGTCCAGCTCCACGAAGGAGCCGGGGTCGAGCAGCAGCTCGATCCGTTCGCGGGCGGTCTTCTTGCCCTTGGCGTGCTGCTTCTCCACCATGCGGGCCGAACCGGCGTGCACGGCTTCTTCGTTGCGCCGGTGCAGGTCGGCCAGCTTCCCGGCGGTGGTGTGGACGTCCGGCTCCTCGCCGATGGGGGCGGTCGCACTGCTCATGACCGGGCAGCTTAACCAGCCCGTCTCGGCGGGCACTGGGGTAGTTGCCCACGTCACGGTCGGCCGGTGTTGACCTCCAGCGCGGTGGAGGTTGCAGGCTTGACCACGCGTCCCGCCCCGCGATCCACACCGCTCCGACAAGCGCGCGGGGCGGGCCGCGACTCCCCGGCACCGGGTCGTGCGGGCCACCGCCGCCGCTCATAGGGTGCGTGCCGTGACCCTCGACGCCGCAGCGCTCCGCGACCAGCTCATCGGCCCGTACGCGGCCCTCGACGTGGTCGCCGACACCGGTTCCACCAACGCCGACCTGCGTGCCGCGGCGGGCCGGGGCGCGCCCGACCGCACCGTCCTCATCGCCGAACGGCAGACCGCCGGCCTCGGTCGACGCGGCCGCGGCTGGTCGTCGCCGACCGGCGGCCTGTACCTCAGCGCCCTGTTCCGCCCGAGCGGCGTCGCCCCCGCCAGGCTGCCGTGGCTCACGTTGCTGGCCGGGGTCGCGCTGGTCCGCACGGCGAAGGCCTTCGGCGTCGACGCCACCCTGAAGTGGCCGAACGACCTGCTCGTCGGGGACGCCAAGGCGGCCGGCGTGCTGGCCGACGTCACCGCCGGCGTGGCCCAGGCCGTGGTCGTCGGCATCGGGCTCAACGTGGCCCGCCTGCCCGACGACGTCGAGCCGGGCGTGGGCGGGCTGCGGCCGACCAGCCTCGAAGACCACGCGGGCCCGCTCGACCGGACCGCGGTGGCGATCGCGCTGCTCACCGAACTCGCCGCGCTGGAGGCGCAGTGGCGGCGGACCGGCGGCGACGACCCGGCGTTGCGCGAGGAGTACCGCGCGCACTGCGTCACGCTCGGCCGCCCGGTGCGGGTGGAGCTGGCCAAGGGCGAGCCGCTGCTCGGCACGGCCCACCGCCTGGAGGCCGACGGCACGATCGTGGTGCGCGACGACGCCGGCGTCGACCACTCCGTTTCCGCCGGGGACGTGGTGCACCTGCGGGTACGGTGAGGGCTGCCCCAGCACTGGGCGAGCCCCGCCACCGAAAGGGACCGTCGTGGCCTACCCGGACGACCTGCTCAGCCCGAGCGAGCACGTCGTGATCCACCAGCACCCGCACTGGAAGACGTTGCTCGTCCCGGTGCTCGTGCTCCTCGTCGCGGTCGGCGGTGGCGCGTACCTGGCGGCGCTCGTGGCGGACCAGAGCTGGGCGTCGGTCGCGTGGATCGCCCTCGGCGCGGTCGTCCTGGTGCTCGTCGCCTGGCTGACCGTGGCGCCCGTGGTCCGCTGGCGCACCACGCACTTCATCGTCACCAGCGACCGCGTGATGTACCGGATCGGCGTGGTCAAGCGGACCGGTCTGGACATCCCGCTCGGCCGCATCAACAGCGTCCGGTTCGAGCACAGCCTGCTGGACCGGGTGCTGGGCTGCGGCACGCTGATCATCGAGTCGGCGTCGGACGAGCCGCTGGAGTTCGACGACATCCCGGGCGTCGAGAAGGTCCACTCCATGCTGTACCGGGAGATCAACGACAACCCCGAGGACGACCACCAGCCGGAGGACAGGGTCAGCGATGGGCGCGCGTGAAGTCGGTCTGCCGGAGACGGTCGGCGGGAGCGGGCTCCCGGACCGCGTGACGATCTGGGAGGTCGGGCCGCGGGACGGGCTGCAGAACGAGTCGGAGGTGGTGCCGGTCGCCACCAAGCTGGAGTTCCTGGACCGCCTCGCCGACGCGGGCGGCACGGTGCTGGAGGCCACGAGCTTCGTGCACCCCAAGTGGGTGCCGCAGCTGGCGGACGCCGAGGAGCTGCTGGCCGGCCTGGTCAAGCGCCCCGGCGTCACCTACCCGGTGCTGGTGCCGAACGAGCGCGGGCTGGAGCGCGCGCTGCGGGCGGGCGTCGACCACGTCGCGATCTTCGCCAGCGCCACCGAGACGTTCGCGCGGCGCAACCTGAACCGGTCGCTGGACGAGCAGTTCGCCATGTTCGACCCGGTCGTGTCCCGCGCGAAGGCCGAGGGCCTGCGGGTCCGCGGGTACGTGTCCATGTGCTTCGGCGACCCGTGGGAGGGCGCGGTGGCCCGTGACCAGGTCGTCGGCGTCGGCAAGCGGCTGCTGGACATGGGCTGCGACCAGCTGTCCCTCGGCGACACGATCGGCGTCGCCACGCCGGGCCAGGTGACGGCGCTGCTGGCCGGTTTCGACGACGTGGACCGGTTGGCCGTGCACTTCCACGACACGTACGGGCAGGCGCTGGCGAACACGTTGGCCGCGTTGCAGGCGGGCGTGCGCACGGTCGACTCGTCGGCGGGCGGCCTCGGCGGTTGCCCCTACGCGGAGTCCGCGACCGGCAACCTCGCCACGGAGGACCTGGTGTGGATGCTCGACGGGCTGGGCGTCCGGCACGGCGTCGACCTCGACAAGCTCGCCGACACCAGCGCGTGGATGGCGGAGCGGCTGGGCCGGCCCAGCCCGTCGCGGGTGGTCCGGGCGCTGCGGGGGTAGTCCGGTGCGGGTCGTGGAGCTGACGCCGGAGACGTGGCCGCTGCTGGAGGAGCTGTTCGGGCCGAACGGCGCGCAGGCCGGCTGCTGGTGCACGTGGGTCTTCCAGGCGAGCGCCGAGATGCGGGCCAACGGCTCGGCGGGCAACAAGGAGCTGCTGCGCGCCAGGGTGTCGTCCGGGGCGCCGGTGGGGTTGCTCGCGGTCGACGGCGAGCGGCCCGCCGGGTGGGTGGCGGTCGCGCCCCGGCCGGCCTACCCGAGGTTGGCGCGCACCAGGGTCGCCGCGCCCGCGGACCCCGACGAGGACCTGTCCGACGTGTGGTCGGTGACGTGCTTCTTCATCCACCGCACCGCCCTGCCGCGGCCTCGGCGCGTTGCTGCTGGAGCACGCCGTGCGGTTCGCCCGCGAGCACGGCGCGCGTGCCGTCGAGGGCTACCCGGTGGAGAGGGGCGGGGCGAAGAAGAGCTCCGGCGACCTCTACCACGGCACGGTGGGCATGTTCACCGACGCCGGGTTCGAGGTGGTGGAGCGGCGCGGACCGAGCCGCGCGCTCGTGCGGCTCGCGCCGTGATCGAACGGCACCCCGGCGTCCTGGTGTGGCGGCCTCGTCGGCCGGCGCTGGCGATCTCGTCCGGCCCGCACGGCGGCGGGCTCGGCGTCCGGCACTGGGTGCTGAACGCCACCGTGCCGAAGGACTACGCGCGGCTCGACCCGGACGCGCACGTGCGGGAGATCGCGGACGACCTCGGGTTGCGCGGCGCCGGGACCGGGCTGCTGACCGCCGTCGACGTGCGGGACGTGGTGCCCGCGGAGGACGACGGCGTGCGGTCGTGGGTGACGACCGGCATCGGGGCGCACCCGACGTGGGCCGCCGCGCCGCCGGTCGACGAGGTCGCGCCCGCCGTGGGCACGATCAACGCGGTGTGCGTGCTGCCGGTGCGGTTGGCGGACGCGGCGCTGGTGAACGCGGTCGCGACCGTCGCCGAGGCCAAGGCGCAGGCGCTGGCGGAGGCGGGCGTGCCCGGCACCGGGACGGTCACCGACGCCGTCGTCCTGCTGTGCCCCGCGGACGGCCCGGCGGAGCCCTACGGCGGCCCGCGGTCCGCGATCGGGTCCGCGTTGGCCCGGACGGTCCACCGCGCCGTCCACGCCGGGATTTCCCTCGAACGCGCGGGAACCCGGTCGTCGGTCACGACGTCCAACGCGCGACCGACGACCATGCCCGGCGACGGTGAGGACCGGAGGTGGCCGCGATGACCGATCACCGCGCCCAGGTGGACGAGCTGCTCGCCGACTACCGGCGCAGCCGTGACCAGCTGGCGTCCGTGCACCGCGACCTCGCCCGCGTGTCCGGGAAGGCCACCAGCCCGGACGGCTCGGTGACCGCCGTGGTCGACGCCAAGGGCTCGCTCGCGGACCTCGTGCTGGCCGACCACGCCTACCGGCTCCGCCCGGCGCAGCTCGCCGAGCTGATCGTGGGCACCACGCGGGCGGCGGCCGCCGAGGCCGCGGAAGCCGCCTACCGGACGTTGAGCCCGGTCCTGCCCGCCGGCACGGACCCCGAGGCGTTGCTGCGCGGCACGGCCGACCTCCGCCCCGAGGAGATCGGCGCGGACGACGTCGGCGAGAGCCGGCCGCCGCAGCCACCTCGACGCCGCCCGGTCGTTGACGATGACGAGGACTTCGAGCAGCGCGACTGGCTCGACGTCGAGGCCACGCCGAGGAGATCGCGATGAACGGCTTCCAGACCGACCTCGCCCGGCTCACCGAGGGCGCGGGCGACTTCACCGCGTTCGCCGAGCGCGCCGGGAAGATCGCGGGCGACCTGACCGGCGTGCTGGAGTCGATCGGCGACTGCTGGGGCGGCGACGCGATCGGGCAGAGCTTCGCGGCGAGCCACGTCCAGCCGTCGGGTGACGTGCTCAGCGGCCTCGCCGGGTTGCGCGGCGGGTTCGGGGGCGTCGGTGAGCGCTTCGCCGAGACGGCCCGCACGTACCGGGACGTCGAAGACGGCAACAGCACCGCGCTCGGCGCGATCTGACTCAGGGGGCCGTGATGGGGATCGAGCTGCCGGCCGAACTGGCCGAGGTCGCGGCGAAGGCCGGCGTGACGTGGCCGCAGGCCGACGAGGACGCCCTCCGCGCGTCCGCCGTCGCGTGGCGGGAGGCGGGCGCCAAGCTGTCGACGTTGGCGGGCGAGTCCGACGGCGCGGCGGGCAAGGTGCTGGCCACCATGTCCGGCTCGGCCGCCGAAGCGGCCCGCGGCCACTGGAACGCGTTCACCGCGCCCGACGGCACCTTGAACTCGGTGGTGCGCGGCTGCACCGCCGCGGCCGACCGCCTGGACCACGCGGCCGAGCAGATCGGCGCGGCCAAGGTCGAACTGGTGCGCGAGCTGGTGAACCTGGCGAAGAACAACGACGCCGCGCAGCAGGCCGCGAGCGCCGGCCACCCGACCGCGTTGCTGGGCCTCGACACGGCGGTGCGCGGGGCGGCGGCGAACGTCGCGCACCTGACCGACACGTTGACCAGCGCGGTCCGGCTGGACAGCGGTGTGCAGATCGGCGGCGGCCAGGCCCTCGTCAACCCCAACCCCGGCGTGCACGGACCCGGTGACGTCGGTCAGGGGTCAGGTCAGAACGGCCCCGGCAACGGCGCTGGTTCGGGCCACGGTGGCGGTGCCGGCGGGCTTCTCGGTGGCGGTGCCGGTGGGTTGCCGGTTGGCGGCGCAGCCGGCGGCCTCGTCGGTGGTCTGGTCGGCGGTGACGGTGCTCCGGCCGGCGGTGGAGCTTCGGGCGGTGGCCAGGCTGCCGGCCTGGTCGGTGGACTCGTGGGCGGCGGTGCGCCCGGTGGCGGCACCGTGGGCGGCCTGGTCGGTGGCCTTGTCGGCGGCGGTGCGCCGGCCGATGGCAGTGCGGCCCGTGGCGCGCCAGCCAGTGCGCCAGCTGGCGGTGCGGCCGGTGGCGGCGTGGTGGGTGGCTTGGTGGGCGGTCTGGTCGGCGGCGGTGCGCCGGTCGTGGGCGGAGCCGCCGGCGGTCAGGCGCCAGGGCTGGTCGGTGGTCTCGTCGGCGGGGTGACCGACGCGGTCGGCGCGGTGGCCCAGCCGGTCGTGGGCGCGGTGGGCGCGGTCGCGCCGCCGGTCGCGGCCGTCGTGGACCCGGTCCTCGACACGGCCGGCAACGTCGCGCAGGGCGTCGGGCACACCGTGGACCACGCGGTCCAGGGAGCGGCCGACACCGTGACGTCCGGCCGCGACCACGCTCCCGGCCACTCGGGCGGCCAGCCGGGCCAGTCCGGTGGCGCGCCCGGTCTGGTCAACCGGCTCGGTGACGTCGTGGACCCGGTCCTCGGCGCGGTCGCGGCCCCCGTCACGGACACCGTCACCAGGGCCGAGGGCACGGTCAACCAGTCGTCGGCCGCGGTCCTCGACCGGCCGGTGGCGCACGTCGACACCCCGCACGCGCCCGCCCAACCGGCCCCGCCCGCGGCGAACCAGGGCGCGCCGAAAGGACCGTCGTTCAACGGACCCGCTGTCGGCGGTCCGGCCGGCGCACCGGCCGCGGC
>NZ_JBHTLK010000152.1:0-17136 GCF_042678885.1 Saccharothrix hoggarensis | reverse complement strand
CGCCGCGCGCATCGCGCCGCTCGCCGCCCTGCGGACGTCCGAAGGCCAGACGCCGGACCGGGCCGTGGTGCGCCGCCGCCGCGTGGTCGGCTTGGTGCTGGTGGGCGCCGCGGCCGTCATGGCGGTGCTGGGCGTGGTCGCGAGCGGTTCGCTGGCCGCGATCTTCCTGATCCTGTTCTCCGGCATCACCGCCGTGTTCGGCCTGTTCGGCGTCCTCGGACCGGTCGTCGTGCCCGCGCTGGGCCGGGTCTTCGGCTCGGTCGCGAGCCGGTTCGGCGGCGCGCAGTGGAAGCTCGCCGCGGCCGAGGTGCGCCGCGTGCCGCAGCGGTCGGCGTCCGTGGCCATGCCGCTGCTCCTGGCCGCCGCGATGGTCACGTTCTTCGCCGTCACGGTCGGCTCGGCGCAGCGCGTGGAGGACGAGTTCGGCAGCGAGCCGAGGGCCGACGCCGTGGTGGTGGACGCGGGCGGGCGCGCGCTCGACGGCGCGGTCGGCGCGGCGGCCAACCGGCCCGAGGCGGAGACCACCGTCGTGCTCCACGGCGTGGACGTGGACCAGCGTGACGCGGACGGCCACGCGTACCCGGTGCAGGTCGTCGGCGCGGACGCCGGGGCCGTGCGCGAGTGGCTGACCAGGCAGGGCACGGACGCCGCCGCCTTCCAGCCGGGCGCCGTCCTGCTCGGCGAGCGGCACGCGGAGCGGCTCGGCGCGAAGCTCGGCGAGGCGTTCACCGTCGAGGGCCTGCCCGGCGGCGCGCGCACGGCGACGTTCGTCGGCACGTTCACCCCCTCGGTGCTCGACCACGCCGACGTGGTGCTCGCCGACCCCGGCCTCGCGCCCGCGTCCAAGGTGCTGGTGGCGTTCCGGCCCGGCGCGGACCCGGCGGCCTACCAGGCGGCCGTGCGGGCGGACCTCGCCGCATCGCCCACCGTGCTGGTGCGGACGAACGCCGACGTGACCGCACAGAGTCAGCGCTACCTCGACCTGGGGATCATGGTGCTGATGGTGCTGCTGGGACTGTCCGTCGCGGTCGCCGTCACCGGCATCGGGACCGCGTTGACGATCTCCGTGCAGGAACGCCGCAAGGAACTCGCGCTGCGCCGCGCGCTCGGCGTGACCAAGGGCGGCCTGCAAGGCGGCGTGGTGGCCGAAGCGGTGCTGTTGGCGCTGGTCGGCGTGGTGGGCGGCGGAATCTTCGGCCTGGTGTACGCCGAGCTCACGCTGGTCGCCGTCGGGGTGTTCACGTGGCCGACCGCCGCAGTGGTCCCGTTGCTGGTCGGAGGCGCGGGAGTGGTCGTGCTGGCGGTGCTCGCGGCCTTCGGACCGGCCCGCGGCGCGTCCCGCATCCGGCCCGCCGCGGGACTCGCCGCCGGCTGAAACGTGATCCCGGCACCGGCGCGATGTCGGTGGTACGTCGTAGGCTGCGGGGTATGCGGCGGATCATGGGAACCGAAGTGGAGTACGGCATCTCGGTGCCGGGTGACGCGACGGCGAACCCGGTGCTGACCTCGACCCAGGTGGTGCTGGCCTACGCGGCCGCCGCCGACATACCGCGGGCGCGCCGGGCGCGCTGGGACTACGAGGTCGAATCGCCGCTGCGCGACGCGCGCGGCTTCGACCTCGGCGCGCCCGGCGGCCACTCCGGCGACAGCGACGTCGAGGACCTGGGCGCGGCCAACGTCATCCTCACCAACGGCGCGCGCCTCTACGTCGACCACGCGCACCCGGAGTACTCCGCCCCGGAGGTCACCAACGCGCGCGACGCGGTGATCTGGGACAAGGCGGGGGAGCGGGTGATGGAGGAGGCCGCGATGCGCGCGGCCACCGTCCCCGGCCAGCCCCGGCTCCAGCTGTACAAGAACAACGTCGACGGCAAGGGCGCCAGCTACGGCACCCACGAGAACTACCTGATGCAGCGCAGCACGCCGTTCACCGCCGTGATCGCCGGGCTCACGCCGTTCTTCGCCACCCGGCAGGTCGTCGTCGGCTCCGGCCGGGTCGGCATCGGCGCGGCGGGCGAGGAGGCGGGCTACCAGCTGTCCCAGCGCTCCGACTACATCGAGGTCGAGGTCGGGCTGGAGACCACGCTGAAGCGCGGCATCATCAACACCCGCGACGAGCCGCACGCCGACGCGGACAAGTACCGCAGGCTCCACGTCATCATCGGCGACGCGAACCTCGCCGAGTACTCGACGTACATCAAGTGCGGCTCCACGTCGCTGGTGCTCGACATGATCGAGGCCGGCCGCCGGTTCGACGACCTGCGGTTGCAGGAGCCGGTCCGCGCGGTGCACCAGATCAGCCACGACCCGACGCTGAAGGTGAAGGTCGACCTGGCCGACGGCCGCAAGTTCACCGGGCTCGACATGCAGTTCGCCTACTACGAGCGCGCGGTGAAGTTCGTCGAGCAGGAGGGCTACGGCGACCGGGACGTGCTGCGCGTGTGGGGCGAGGTGCTCGACGCGCTGGCCCGCGACCCGCAGGAGTGCGCCGACCGGCTCGACTGGGTGGCGAAGCTGCGGCTGCTGGAGGGCTACCGCGCGCGGGACGGCCTGGCCTGGGGTTCGCCCCGCCTGTCGCTGGTCGACCTCCAGTACTCGGACGTGCGGCTCGACAAGGGCCTGTACAACCGCCTGGTGGCCCGCGGCTCGATGAAGCGCCTGGTCAGCGAGGAGGAGGTGCGCGCGGCGATCCTGTCGCCGCCCGAGGACACCCGCGCCTACTTCCGCGGCCGCTGCCTGGAGCGCTACCCCACGTCCGTGGCCGCCGCGTCGTGGGATTCGGTGATCTTCGACCTCGGCCGTGAATCGCTGGTCCGAATCCCCACGCTGGAGCCGCTGCGGGGCACGAAAGCCCACGTCGGAGCCCTGTTGGAGGCCTCGGACACGGCCGAGCAACTGGTGGAGGCGCTCACCCGGGGCTGATCAACGGACCCGAGTGGCAGGCGCACAATGTCGGGCCCGGTGGGTAATGTTGAACCCGCAAGGGCCGAGACGGCGGGAGGTCGACATGTCCCAGGAACAGGTCCAGCGGCAAGGCGGCGGTGACGGCGACGGCGAGGGTGACGGCGCGGCCGGCGCCGGCCAGGAACGCCGCGAGAAGCTCGGCGAGGACGTCGACGCCATCCTCGACGAGATCGACGACGTCCTTGAGGAGAACGCCGAGGACTTCGTCCGCGCGTATGTCCAAAAGGGCGGCGAGTAGAGCCGCGAGCGGGACGGGAGAAGAACGCACACATGGACCACAGCTCGACCGGGCACTACCCGGCCGCGTCGTTGCCCCCTGCCTACCTCAGGCCGGGGTCGTCGTCGTTCACCGATTTCCTCCGCGCCCAGGCGCCCGAACTGCTGCCGTCGTCCCGGAAGCTGCCTGAGGGCAGCACGGTGCAGGCGCCGCACGGCACCACCATCGTCGCGCTGACCTTCGACGGCGGCGTGGTGATCGCGGGCGACCGGCGGGCCACGATGGGCAACGTGATCGCCCAGCGCGACATGAAGAAGGTGTTCATCACCGACGACTACTCGGCGGTGGGCATCGCGGGCACGGCGGGCATCGCGGTCGAGATCGTCCGGCTCTACGCGGTCGAGCTGAGGCACTACGAGAAGATCGAGGGTGTCTCGCTCTCTCTCGACGGCAAGGCCAACCGGCTCTCCTCGATGATCAAGGGCAACCTCGACGCGGCCATGGCGGGCCTCGCCGTGGTGCCGCTGTTCGTCGGCTTCGACACCGACGCCGCCGACGAGCGCCGCGCGGGCCGCATCGTGTCCTACGACGTGACCGGCGGGCGGTACGAGGACTCGCAGGGCTACCAGGCCGTGGGGTCCGGCTCGCTGTTCGCGAAGTCGGCGCTGAAGAAGCTGTACAACCCCGACGCGGACGCCGAGGCGGCCACCAGGGCGGCCATGGAGGCGTTGTACGACGCGGCGGACGACGACTCGGGCACCGGCGGCCCGGACGTGATCCGGCGCATCTACCCGGTGGTCGTGACGATCACCGCCGACGGCGCGGTGCAGCTGTCCGACGAGCAGACGGCCACGCTGGCCGAGTCGGTCGTCGAGGGCCGCCGGACCAACCCGGCGGGCTGATCGCCGTGCCGAACCCCATCCCCACCCGCATCCGCCGAGCCCGGGAGCCGCAGCAGTGACGATGCCGTTGTACGCCTCACCCGAGCAGATCCTCCGCGACCGCTCGGAGTACGCCCGCAAGGGCATCGCCCGCGGTCGGAGCGTCGTCGTGCTCCGGTACGCCGACGGGATCCTGTTCGTCGCGGAGAACCCGTCCGCGACGCTGCACAAGGTCTCCGAGATCTACGACCGCATCGCGTTCGCCGCGGTCGGCCGGTACAGCGAGTTCGAGAACCTGCGGCAGGCGGGCATCCGGTTCGCCGACATCCGCGGGTACCAGAACGACCCGCGCGACGTGACCGCGCGGTCGCTGGCGAACGTGTACGCCCAGACCCTCGGGTCCATCTTCACCGAGCAGATCAAGCCGCTGGAGGTCGAGATCTGCGTGGCCGAGGTCGGCACCAGGCCCGAGCAGGACACGCTCTACCGGCTGACCTACGACGGCTCGATCGTGGAGGAGCCGCAGTACGTCATCATGGGCGGCCAGGCCGAGGCCACCGGCACCGCGTTGAAGGACGCGTACGCCGAGGACCTGCCGCTGGCCGACGCCGTCCGGGTCGCCGTGAAGGCCCTCAGCTCGGGCAGCACGACCACCGGCAACGGCAAGCCGGACCTGCTGGACCGGGGCAAGCTGGAAGTGGCCGTCCTCGACCGCGACCGGCCGCGGCGCGCGTTCCGCCGCGTCACCGGTGCCGCCCTGGCGGCCCTGCTCCCCGGTGACGCACCGGCGCCCGCCGCCGAGCCGGAAGCCGCCGCCCCGCCCGCGAAGGGTGGCCGGAAGAAGCCCGAGACGGATGTGAACCTGCCGCCGAACGACGACAAGCCGTAGCCGAAGGACGAACGGTGAAGGCCCTCCGGCACGCTGCCGGGGGGCCTTCACCGCGTTCAGAGGAAGGTCTTGACCAGCTGGTCGCGCCCTTCCGGGTCGCGCAGCACCACGAGGTCGACCTTCTTGGACCCGGTCCGCTCCTGCAGCCTGCCCAACGCCTCGACCGCCTCGGCAGGGCTGACCCGTGCGAAGGGGGCGCTCGGACGATCGAGTGCCCCCTTCACACGAGTCGGGGGATCACGGCCGGCTCAGGTGCTGACGAGCGGTGAGCGCAGCTCGGTGTAGTCCTTGGTCCGGTCCAGCGTGGTGAGCGCGGCCAGCAGGTCGGCGGGCGGGGTGACGAGCCGGCGCGCCTCCCGGTCCAGCCACCCGGCGGTGGTCACGACCGTGGCGGCGGTGCGGCCGTCCGGCTTGACGATCCGGTTGTGCAGGCGGAAGCGGGCGCCGTCCGGCGAGAGGCCGTCCAGGCGCAGCTCCACCACGGCGGTGTCGAGGAGGCGGAGTTCGGCGCGGTACCGGATGTCGTCGCCGTGGGAGATCGGGCCGAGCCGGCGGGCGGCGAACTCCGTGTCCGGGAAGCCGACCGAGGCGAAGAACTGCATCCGGTTGTCCTCGGCCGCGTCCAGGTACGCGGTGGTGCGCATGTGGCCGTTCTGGTCCACGTCCGCCCAGCGCACGTGGGTGGTGCTGGTGAAGGGCATGCGTCGAGTATGCGGACCCCCGCCGGCACCACCTCCGGCCGGTTAGGCGATCGCCTTGGCCAGCAACCGGCTCGTGCGCTCACGCACCGACGGCGTGTCCAGCCCGCGCACCACCACGGTGGTCCGCCGCCGCAGCACGTCGTCCACCTCGGTCGCCCACTCGTACCGCTGCGCGTGCGCCACCTGCGCCCAGATGTCCGGGCCGTCGGGGTGCACGCGGTCGAGGAGGGCCGGGTCGTCCAGCGCCAGCGCCAGCACCTCGTGGCTGACGGTGCCGTAGTGCGTGGCCAGGTGGCGCACCACGTCGTCCGGCAGCGACGGCAGCTCACGGCCCAGCTGCGCGGTCACCCGCTCGGGCAGCGCGGCGCCGGGCAGGGCCGCCGGCACGCCGTCGAACGCGTGCGACAGGTCCCGTCCCAGCGACTCGCCGACGCGGGCCAGCACCGACGCCCCGATCCGGCGGAACGTGGTCCACTTGCCGCCCGCCACGCTGATCATCCCGCCGCGGCCGCTGGTGATCACCGTCTCCCGCTTGGCGTGGCTGGTGTCGCCGGACCCGCTGTCGCCCGGAGCCCGCGGCAGCACGCGCAGGCCCGCGAACGTGTACGCCAGCTTCGAGCGGTCGAGGGCTTCGGCGGTGATGCCGACCGACGCCTCGGCCAGGATCTGGTCGACGTCGGCGGGCGAGCACCGCACGTCGGCCGGGTCGCCCTCGTACGCCTCGTCGGTCGTGCCCAGCAGGAGCTGGCCCTCCCACGGGATGGCGAACGACACCCGCACGTCGTCCACCGGGATGGTCATCGCCGCACGCCACGGCGTGTCCGTCTTCAGCACCAGGTGGGCGCCCTTGGACAGCCGGATGCTCGGCGCGGCCGCCGCGTCCTCCATCCGCCGCAGCACGTCCAGCCACGGCCCGGTCGCGTTGACGACCACCGACGCGTCCACGCCGAACGTCCCGCCGTCCACGCGGTCGCGCAGCTCGACACCCGTCACCAGCGACCCGCGCTTGCGCAGCGCCACCACCTCGACGTGGTTGAGCAGCACCGCGCCCGCCTCGGCCGCCGCCCGCGCCGCCGTGATGGCCACGCGGGCGTCGTTCATCTGGTGGTCGTGGTAGAGCGCCGCCCCGCGCAGCCCCTCGGTGCGCAGGTGCGGCACGTGCTCGACGGCCCGCCGCGCGGACAGCACCTTGCCCACGCCGTCGCCGAACCCGGACAGCGCCGAGTACAGCACCACGCCGGCGCCCAGCACGGACCGCGAGTGCGGGCCGCCCCGGTACACGGGCACCAGGAACGGCAGCGGCCGGACCAGGTGCGGCGCGAGCCGGTCGCCCAGCGCACGCCGCTCGGCGTGGTTCTCCCGCACCATCGGCACCGCGCCCGGCCCCATCGCCAGGTAGCGCAGCCCGCCGTGCACCAGCTTCGACGACGCGCTGGACGTGGCGCCGGCGAAGTCGCCCGCCTCCACCAGCGCCACCCGCAGGCCCGACCGCGCCGCGGCCCACGTGGTGGCGATGCCCAGCGCGCCGCCGCCGATCACGACCAGGTCGAAGGTGCCGTGTCCCAGCGCTTCGCGCGCCCTGGCCCGTTGCTCACTCATCGTTGTCGTCCTCGTCGATCCACCCGACGGTCCGCTCGACCGCCTTCTTCCACTTCCGGTAGCCCTTGTCGCGGGTCTTCGCGTCCATCGTCGGCAGCCACTCGGCGGCCTTGTGCCAGTTCTCCCGCAACGACTCGGTGTCCGACCAGTAGCCGACCGCGAGGCCCGCCGCGTAGGCCGCGCCGAGGCACGTGGTCTCGGCGACGATCGGCCGCACCACCGGCACGTCGAGGACGTCCGACAGGAAGCCCATGAGCAGGTTGTTCGCCGTCATGCCGCCGTCGACCTTCAGCGCGACGAGTTCGACGCCCGAGTCGGCGTTCATCGCGTCCACGACCTCGCGGGTCTGCCACGCGGTCGCCTCCAGCACCGCGCGGGCGATGTGGCCCTTGTCGATGTAGCCGGTCAGGCCCGCGATGACGCCGCGCGCGTCGGACCGCCAGTGCGGTGCGAACAGGCCGGAGAACGCGGGCACGAAGTACGCGCCGCCGTTGTCCTCGACGGTGCGCGCCAACGTCTCGATCTCGGCGGCGCTGGAGATCAGCCCCATCTTGTCCCGGAACCACTGCACCAGCGCGCCGGTCACCGCGATCGCGCCTTCCAGCGCGTAGGACGCGGGCTGGTCGCCGATCTTGTAGCCGACCGTGGTGAGCAGGCCGTTCTCCGAGCGCACCGGCTTGTCACCGGTGTTGACCAGCAGGAAGCTGCCGGTGCCGTAGGTGCACTTGCCCTCGCCGGGGGAGTAGCAGGTCTGGCCGAACAGCGCCGCCTGCTGGTCGCCGAGCGCGGACGCCACCGGGACGCCCTCCAGCGTGCCGGTCGCGGTGCCGTACACCTCGGCGGACGACCGGATCTCCGGCAGCATCGCCCGGGGCACGCCGATCGCGTCGACCAGCTCGTCGTCCCAGTCGAGCGTCTCCAGGTTCATCAGCATGGTGCGGCTGGCGTTGGTGACGTCGGTGACGTGGCGGCCGGTGAGCTTCCAGATCAGCCAGGTGTCCATCGTGCCGAACAGCACCTCGCCCGCCTCGGCCCGCGCCCGCAGGCCGTCGACGTGGTCGAGCAGCCAGCGGACCTTCGGCCCGGAGAAGTACGTCGCCAGCGGCAGGCCGCACTTGTCGCGGAACCGGTTCTGGTCGCCCAGCTCCCGGACGAGCTGGTCCGTGCGCGTGTCCTGCCAGACGATCGCGTTGTGCACGGGCTTGCCGGTGGCCTTGTCCCACACCAGCGTCGTCTCGCGCTGGTTGGTGATGCCGACGGCGGCCAGGTCGTGCACCGACAGGGACGCCTTCTGCAGCGCGCCGTGCACGACGTCCAGCACGTTGGCCCAGATCTCCTCGGCGTCGTGCTCCACCCAGCCGGGGCGGGGGAAGATCTGCCGGTGCTCCTTCTGGGCGACGGACACGATCGCGCCGCCGTGGTCGAAGACGATGCAGCGCGAGGAGGTCGTGCCCTGGTCGATGGCGGCCACGAAGGATCGGGCTGAGTAGGTGGTCACGGTGGCGCTCCTCAGTAGACGGCGATGTCGACGAGCCCGGCCAATGCTCCGCCGATCAGGGGACCGACGACGGGGACCCAGGCGTATCCCCAGTCCGATCCACCCTTTCCGGGGATCGGCAGGACGGCGTGCGCGAGGCGGGGGCCGAGGTCGCGCGCGGGGTTGATGGCGTAGCCGGTGGGGCCGCCCAGCGACATGCCGATGCCGACGACCAGCAGGGCGACGATCAGCACGCCGGTGCCGGAGGTCTCCAGGCCCTTGGTCTGGCCGGTGGCGAGGATGACGAACACCAGCACGAACGTGGCGATGGCCTCGGTGGCGAGGTTCTGGAACCGGTGGCGGATCTCGGGGCCGGTGGCGAAGACGCCCAGCACGTCGCCGGTGTTGGCGCGGAACTGGCCGAGGTAGGCGAGGTAGCAGAGGACCGCGCCGGTGAACGCGCCGAGCAGCTGCGCGGCCACGTACAGCGGGACGGTGCTCCAGTCGCCGTTGTGGATGGCGAGGCCGACGGTGACGGCGGGGTTGAGGTGCGCGCCGGACAGCGGTGCGACGGCGTACGCGCCGGCGAGGACGGCGAAGCCCCAGCCGAACGTGATCACCGCCCAGCCCGCGCCGTTCGACTTCGACTTGGCCAACACCACGCCCGCCACGACGCCGTTGCCCAGCAGCAACAGCAGTGCGGTGCCCAGGAACTCCCCGATGAAGATCGACTGGTTCGTCATCCACGCGCCCTCTCTGGCCTGAATGCCGTTCGACATTGTCGTACGGTGCGCGTGAATCCTGTGCCGACGCTCACAAGATGTCAACCCTCCCGCCACGGCCCGGCAATCGGGCCGGGTTCACCAGGGAATGGCGCCCAGCTCGCGCGAGATGGACCGCGCGGCCTCGCGGACGTAGGACACGAGCTCGGTGCGCGGCTGCTTCCTCGCGTCGCACAGCCGCTCGACCGGCCCGGAGATCCCGACCGCGCCCACGGTCACCGCGCGGCGGTCCCGGATCGGCGCCGCCAGCGACACCTCGCCGTCGACCAGCTCCTCGACATCACTGGCCCAGCCACGCTGTCTGACCTGCTCCAACTCGTCGCCGAGCCGGTCGAGGCCGGTGATCGTGGCGGCCGTGTACGCCTTCAGCGGCTCGTCGTCGGCCAGGCCGAGGCCGACCGGGTCGTCGGCGAGCAGGACCTTGCCCAGCGCGCTGGCGTGCGCGGGCAGGAGGGCGCCCACTTCGAGGACCTGCCGGGAGTTGTCCGGGCGGAACACGTGGTGCACGACCAGGACCTGGTTCTCGTGCAGCGTGCCGATGCGGACGCTCTCCATGCTGCGCGAGGCCAGCGAGTCCGACCAGTTCAGCGCGCGGGTGCGCAGCTCGTTGCCGTCGAGGTAGCTGCTGCCGATGTGGAACAGCGCCGCGCCGAGCTGGTACTTGCCCGTGTCCGGCGACTGCTCGACGAAGCCGACCAGCTGGAGCGTGCGGAGGATGCCGTGCACGGTCGGTTTGGGCAGCTCAAGGGCACGGGCCAGCTCCGCGACCCCCATCCGCCGCGCGCCACTGGCCAGCAGCCGCAGGACCGCGGCTGCCCGTTCGATGGACTGGATCGGACCGGGCACGCGATCACCCTACCGCGAAACCGTTCGACCATGTCGAACCGCGCCGGTGGGCGCGGCGGTTCACCCGTGGCGGTCGCGGACGGCCCGCTCCCACTCGGCCCGCTGGGCCGCCCAGGCCGCGCGGGAGCCGAGCGCCACCAGCAGGACGAAGATCACGACCACGACGGCGAGCCGGTGCTGCCCGGCCCACGTGGCGACGTCCTGCCCCTTCCAGAACCCCAGCACCGCGCACGTCAGCCACCCGACGCCGGCCGGCCCGTACCCGAAGCCGATCTCGGCCAGCAGCAGCAGGCCCGCCGCGACGGCGATCAGCGACCCGTGGAGGCTTCCGGGGTGGTCCACCAGCAGGAAGAACGTGCCGCCCATGAGCACCAGCACTACGGCCAGGAGACCTTTCACCCCGTCCACCCCCCGTCGATCCGGCCCGTGGCCCGACTGTAGGAAGGCGAAGACGGCGGCGGTGGTGGCCTGGCCGGAACCTGTCAGAGGTCCAGCGACCAGGTCTGCGCCTCCAGGTCGCGGCCGTACAGGCGCGCCGGCTCGCTGTCGTCCAGGGTGAAGCCGGCCTTCTCGTAGATGTGCCGCGACGCCGCCAGCCCCGACACGGTCCACAGCACCATCCGCTTGTACCCGGCCCGGCGGGCGAAGCGCAGGCACTCCTCGACCAGGCGCTTGCCGATGCCGAGGCCCCGGGCGGCCGGCTCGACCAGGAGCAGGCGCAGCTGGGCGGTGCGGTCGTCCACCCGGACGCAGAAGACCGAGCCGACCGGCTCGCCGTCGACCTCGGCGATCCACGCCGCCTCGCGGTCGGGGCTGTGGTTCTCGACGTACTCGGCCGCCACGCGGGCCACCAGCGCCTCGAAGGTCTGGTCGAAGCCGTGCTCCTCCGCGTACCGGACGCCGTGCCGGTTGACGACCCAGCCCAGGTCGCCCGGCCGCAACGGCCGCAGCACGTACGACCGCGGCGTGCCGGTGAGCAGCCGTTCGATCCGGCGCATCGCCGCCACCAGCGCGACGCGGTCCGAGGGCGGCACGCCGTCCAGCAGCGCCCCGACCTCGGCGTCGGACCGGGCGTTCAGGTCGGCGAGCACGGACTCGCCCCGCGGGGTGAGGGTGACGACGTGGCGGCGGGAGTCGCGCTCGGACGGCGTGCGGGTGACCAGGCCGTCGCGCTCGAACGCGGTCAGGATGCGGCTGAGGTAGCCGGCGTCGAGGGACAGCGCGGCACGCAGGTCGGCTGCTTCGCGGTGGCCGGCCGCCAGCTCGAACAGCACCCGGACCTCGGTCACCGAGTACGGCGAGGCCAGGTAGCTCCGGTCGAGGACGCCGATCACGCCGGTGTAGAAGCGGTTGAACGCGCGGACGTCGGCGACCGTCATCGTTGACTCCCTCAACAGAACAGTTGACGTAGTCAACCCTAGCTCTCGGGTCGGTAGACGGCCAGGGCCGCCGGGCGGGACCGGAACTCGAACGTGGCGCCGGTCGGGCCGACCTCGCCGTCCGTCGCGATCGCCACCGCGCCGTCGAGCAGCTTCACGTCCAGCCAGCGGGTCTCCAGGTGCCGGTAGGTGCGGCTGCGGTGCAGCGAGCCCAGCAGGGCGCCGGCGAAGAACCGCGCCCGCGAGAACCGGGTGTCGGCGCGGATGTACCGGACGTCCATCAGGCCCGCGTCCAGCGCCGGGCGCATGGTCGGCGCGAAGCCCTTCGGCCGGTACGGGCCGTTGCCGACGAACAGCATCCACACCAGCTGCGGCTCGCCGTTCAGCTCCACCCGCATCGGCCGGGACGTGTGCAGCACGCTGGCCAGCGCGATCGCCGCCGCCGGCCACTTGCCCCACCGGTCCTGCAACTGCTCGCGCAGCCGCACCATGTCCGGGTACCCGCCGAGGCTCGCCGTGTTGACGAACCAGCGGGGGCCGTCGCCGTCCACGGACACGGCGGCCAGGTCCACCAGCACGCCGTCACCCGCCGCGACCGCCCGCGCGCTGTCGTCCAGCCCGGTCACGCCGACGTCGCGGGCGAAGTGGTTCAGCGTCCCGGCGGGCACCAGCACCAGCGGCAGCCGGTGGGCCGCCGCCAGCGCCGCGACCGCCGCCACCGAGCCGTCCCCGCCGGCCACACCCAGTGCCTTCGGAGCGTGATCGGCGATCACCGTGTCGAGATCCTCGATTCCCACGATCGTGGCTTTCGGCCACTCGCGGGCCACGGCCTCGGTCGGGTCCTCGGCGCCCAGGCTGGTCGCGCCCAGCCCCGCGTGCGGGTTCACCACGACCACCAGGCCCTCGCCGTCGACCAGCGCGTCCAGCGCCCGGTGCTCGCGCGCCGACGCGGGCTCGGTCCGGCCCAGCGGCCACCAACGCCTGGTCAGCAGGCCCGCGCCGACCCCGATCGCGGCGCCGGCGGCCACGTCGGACGGCCAGTGCACGCCCGTGTGGACCCGCGAGTACGCCACCGCCGCCGCCACCGGCTCGGCCGCCGCCGCCAGCTTGGGCGACTCCATCGCCAACGCCGTGGTGAACGCCGCCGCCGACGCCGCGTGCCCGGACGGGAACGACGACGAGGTCGGCCTCTTGGTCAGCCGGCGCGGCACCGTGAGCAGGTCGGCGGCGGGCCTGCGGCGCGGGAACAGGCGCTTGGCCACGAAGCTCGACCCGAAGCTCGCGCCCGCGATCGCCGCCACCCCGCGGAACGCGGCACGCCTGGTCACGCCCCTGCGCGACGCCAGCACGGCGGCCACGGCCAACCACAGCACGCTGTGGTTCGCGGCCCGCGAGAGCCGCTTCAGCGCGTGGTCCACGGGCGACGCGCGCAGCGCCCCCGAGCGCCGCATCAGGGCAAGGTCCAGGCGGTTCACTCGTCGAAGCACAGGAGAACGTTATCCGCGAAAACGGCGCGACGCCCGATTGGATCACTGAGGAAATCCGGAAATGCGCCTACTGTTGAGGGATGCAGCGGCGGATCTTCGGCATTGAGACTGAGTTCGGGGTGACCTGCACCTTCCACGGGCAGCGCAGGCTGTCCCCGGATGAGGTCGCGCGTTATCTGTTCCGCCGGGTCGTCTCGTGGGGACGCTCGTCGAACGTCTTCCTGCGCAACGGCTCTCGGCTCTACCTGGACGTGGGGTCGCACCCCGAGTACGCCACGGCGGAATGCGACGACCTCGCCCAGCTCGTGACGCACGACAAGGCTGGTGAGCGCATCCTCGAGGACCTGCTCGTCGACGCCGAGCGCAGGCTCGCCGACGAGGGCATCGGGGGAGACATCTTCCTGTTCAAGAACAACACCGACTCCGCGGGCAACTCCTACGGTTGCCACGAGAACTACCTGGTCGCGCGGGCGGGGGAGTTCTCCCGCATCGCCGACGTCCTGCTGCCGTTCCTGGTGACCCGGCAGCTCATCTGCGGCGCGGGCAAGGTGCTCCAGACGCCGCGCGGAGCGGTCTACTGCCTGTCGCAGCGGGCCGAGCACATCTGGGAGGGCGTGTCGAGCGCCACCACCCGGTCGCGGCCCATCATCAACACCCGCGACGAGCCGCACGCCGACGCGGAGCGCTACCGCAGGCTGCACGTCATCGTGGGCGACTCGAACATGTCCGAGGTGACCACGCTGCTCAAGGTGGGCAGCGCGAACCTGGTGCTGGAGATGATCGAGCAGGGCGTCCAGTTCCGGGACTTCAGCCTCGACAACCCGATCCGCGCCATCCGCGAGATCAGCCACGACCTGACCGGCCGCCGCACCGTCCGCCTCGCCGGCGGCAAGGAGGCGTCGGCGCTGGACATCCAGCGCGAGTACTACGAGCGCGCGGTGGAGCACGTGGCCAAGCGGGCGCCGGACCCGATGGCCGAGCGGGTGCTGGAGCTGTGGGGCCGCACGCTGGACGCGGTCGAGGCCGAGGACCTGTCCAAGATCGACCGCGAGATCGACTGGGCCATCAAGTACCGGCTGATGGAGCGCTACCAGGCCAAGCACGACATGGACCTGTCCAACCCGCGCATCGCCCAGCTCGACCTCGCCTACCACGACATCCGGCGCGGCCGGGGCATCTTCGACCTGCTCCAGCGCAAGGACCAGGTGGAACGGGTCACCGACGACGGCGAGATCGAGGCCGCCAAGGACACCCCGCCGCAGACCACGCGGGCCAAGCTGCGCGGTGACTTCATCGCCGCCGCGCAGGCCGCGGGCCGCGACTTCACCGTCGACTGGGTGCACCTGAAGCTCAACGACCAGGCGCAGCGCACCGTGCTGTGCAAGGACCCGTTCCGCGCGGTGGACGAGCGCGTGGAACGGCTGATCTCCTCGCTGTAGCGCGAGCCGCGGAAGGCCCCGGGCCGCGGGTGGTCCGGGGCCTTCCGCCGCATCCGTCGAGGTGAGCGCGCTGGTGGCGGCTGTCGCGGGGCCCGTCGGCCGTGGTCCGGGCTGCACCGGCCTGCCCGTTGGCCCGCCCGACGCCGGTCTGCCGGGCTGCCTCCAGGACGGCCTTCCGGACGGTGGCCTCACCAGCGGCTGAGGCGGATCAGCTTCAGCTCGACGGCGGTCCGCACGGCGGCCGTGCGGGTGTCGACGCCGAGCTTGTCGAAGATCCGCACCAGGTGCGTCTTCACCGTCGCCTCGCTGATGAACAGCGCCTTCGCGATCTCCCGGTTCGACAGGCCGCGGGCGAGGTGGTCGAGGATCTGCACCTCCCGCCGGGTGATCGCGGGCGCGGGCGCCCGGTGCAGCAGGCGGTGGGCGATGTCGGGCGACAGCACGGTGCGGCCGGCGGCGGCCTGGCGGACCGCGGCGGCCAGCTCGTCCGGCGGGCAGTCCTTGAGCAGGTAGCCGGTCGCGCCCGCTTCGACCGCCCGGACCACGTCGGCGTCCGAGTCGTACGTGGTCAGCACGACGACCTGCGGCGGGTCGGGCAGGGCGCGGATGCGCCGGGTGGCCTCCACGCCGTCGATGCCGGCGCCGAGCCGCAGGTCCATCAGCACCACGTCCGGGTCCCGGGTCGCGGCGTGGCGGACCGCGTCCTCGCCGGTGGCGGCCTCGCCGACCACCTCGAAGTCCCGGGCCAGCAGGCCGGCCAGGCCGAACCGGACCACCGGGTGGTCGTCCACCACCAGCACCTTCAGCGGCCCGGAGCCGGTGGAGGGGTCTTCTGCCGGGCCGTTCGCGGGGCCGGCCGGGCCGTTCGGCGGGCCGGTCACGGCGTCGGCACGCTCACGGCCAGCGCCGTGCCCTCGCCCGGCGCGCTCTCCACCGTCATCGTGCCGCCCAGCTCGGCCACCCGGTCGCGGATCGCGTCGAGGCCGTACCCGCGGCCAGGCCCGGGGCGGGTCGTGGCCGGGTCGAAGCCGCGTCCGTCGTCCCGCACGTCCAGCGTCACCGCGTCACCCAGGTAGGTGAGCGTGATGACCGCCGTGGTGGCCTGGGCGTGCTCGCGGACGTTGGCCAGCGCGCCCTGCGCGACCCGCAGCAGCGCCACCTCCACCGGCACGGGCAGCGGGTACGGGTCGCCCTCCACCTCGACCCGGTCGCACAGCCCGCGCAGCGCGTCGGTCAACGTGCGGCCCTCCAGCGGCGACAGGTCGCGCACGAACCGGCGGGCCTCGGCCAGGTTCTCCTTGGCGACCTCGCGGGCCCGCGCGGTGTCGCCCAGCTCCAGCAGCAGGGTGATGCTGGACAGCCCCTGCGCCAGCGTGTCGTGGATCTCGCGCGCCAGGCGCTGCCGCTCCTCCAGCGCGCCCGCCTGGTGCAGCAGCCGGCGGCGGTCGAAGAACACCGCCGCGGTGATCACCGCGACCCCGACCGGGCCGAGCACCAGGCTCGGCTCGAACGCCTCGGCCAGCCGCACCTGGGTCAGCACCACGGCGGCGGTGAGCACGGCCGCCAGCGGCACCGCCACCCGCGGCCGCAGCTGCCGCAGGCATTGGAAGAACAGGGGGATCGCGCACCAGCCGAAGCTCGGCGCGAGCCACACCAGCACCAGCCACAGCCCGAGCACGGCGGGCAGGGCGTTGGTCCAGCGCACGCCCAGCGGGTACGCCGCGCCGAGCACGGCGGCCGTGACCAGCACGGCGGGCGCGACGCCGTGGTACGCGACGTACCGCGCCGCCGACGCCGTCAACAGCACGTAGAAGCCCGCGTGCATCGCCCGGTGCAGCCACACGGGGCCGACCCTAGGCCAGGTCACGGCGCTCCGGGTCAACCGATGGGTTGAACCGGGGTCAACCGGAACCACCAGGTCGGGACGCCCCGCCGGGACGAGTCTGGGTGCCACACGACGGGATGAGGAGAGTGCGATGCGCAAGACCACGATCGCGGTGCTGGTGGCGTTGTCCGTGGCGGGTGCGGGTGGCTACGCGGTGGCCGAGCAGGGCGCGGCCGACCGGCAGCACGGGCGCAGCGGGGTCGCCGTGCGGACCACGACGGCGATCACGGTGGACGCGGCGGTGCGGGCGGCCCAGGCGGCGCTCGACGCCGCCGAGAAGGAGGGCCAGCGGGTCACCGTCGCCGTGGTGGACCGGGGCGGCGACGTGGTCGTGCTGCTGCACGGCGACGGCGCGGGCCCGCAGACCGAGGAGTCGGCGCGGCGGAAGGCGTTCACGTCGGTGTCGTTCAACGCGCCGACGTCCGAGCTGGCCGGCCGGGTGACCGGCGCGGGCGCGACGCTGCGGGACATCCCCGGCACGTTGTTCCTGGCCGGCGGCGTGCCGGTGGTGGCGGACGGCGCGCCCGTCGCGGGCATCGGGGTCGGCGGCGCGCCGAGCGGCGACCTGGACGAGCGCTTCGCGCGGGCCG
>NZ_JBHTLK010000151.1:0-17170 GCF_042678885.1 Saccharothrix hoggarensis | reverse complement strand
ACTCTCGGCGCCCACCTGCGCGAAGCCCATCGTGATCTTGCCGTCGTCGTTGGCGGCGGTGCCCGACGACCCGGCGTCCCCGGATCCACCGGAACCGCACGCGGTCAACGCGGCCAACAGGACCGCGGCGGCGGCGGTCGTGATCTTCTTCAACACTGGTCTTCCTCCGTGGGAACCCATGACACTGACGGGGCGGCGAACCGCGTGACGGTGGTCACCTGGGCCACAAGAGTGAACGCTCACAATCGGCCAGTCAACCCCTTGGAAACGTCAACTTCGCATCCTTGACACGTTTGTTAGCTAGCCATATGTTAGCGCTCACTTTTTGTGACTCAGCCCACGACGACCCTTCACAGGCCCTGTTCACGCGCGGCCGCGCGCCGCGCGCAAGACGAGAGCGACATCCTCATGGTCTCCCTTCGTCATCGTCCACGCCCCGCGGCCGCGGTGCTCGGCGCGGTGCTGTTCGCGGCGGTCCTGACCGCCTCGCCCGCCTCCGCCACCGACGGGCTGGTCCTGCACTACCCGCTCACCCAGACGGGCGGAGCCGTCGCGGTGGACGCCTCCGGCGGAGGCCGTGACGGCGCCATCGTCGGCGACGCCACCCCGGCCGGGGCCGAGGGCCTGCACCTGGGCGGCGTCAACGGGCACGTGAAGCTGCCCGACCACGTCCTGCGCGGTCTGACCGACATCAGCGTGTCGGTACAGGTGCGCATCGCGCCAGACCAGGCGACTCCCTACTTCGTGTACGGCCTGGGCAACTCGTCCGGGACCTCGGGCAACGGCTACATCTTCACCACCGGCAACGCCTACCGCACGTCCATCGCCACCGGCAACTGGTCGACCGAGCAGACCGTGTCCGCCGGGCGCAACCTCGCCCGCGGCGTCTGGAAGACCCTGACGTACACGCTGGCGGGCGGCACCGCGGTGCTCTACGAGGACGGCGTCGAGGTCGCCCGCCGGACCGGCGTCACGACCACCCCGGCGATGATCGGCGGAGGCTCCACCACCGCCAATTACCTGGGACGATCCGTCTACAGCGGGGACCGCTACCTCAAGGGCGCGGTCCGCGACTTCCGCCTGTACAACCGGGCTCTGACCGCCGCCGAGGCGCACGCGCTGGGCTTCGTCGCGGACGAGGAGAAGGGCCGGCGCGACCTCGCGGCCATCGACCTCGGCGACCTGTCCGCCGTCACCGCGAACCTGGCGCTGCCGGTCACCGGGCCGTACGGCTCGACGATCACCTGGCAGTCCGGGGACCCGTCGGTCGTCTCCGCCGCGGGCGTCGTCACCCGGCCCGCGGCCGGCAGCCCGCCCGCGACGGTCACGCTCACCGCGACCGCGTTCGGGCAGGCCAGGGAGTTCCAGGTGACCGTGCGCCCCGAGCTGACCGACGCCGAGAAGGTCGCCGAGGCGGCCGCCGCGCTGACCGTGTGGGACGCGGACGACATCCGCGGCAACATCACCCTGCCCACCGCGGGCCTGCACGGGGTCGAGGTGTCGTGGAAGTCGACCAGGAAGAAGGTCGTCACCGAGACCGGCGAGGTCACCCGCCCCGAGCACGGCGCGAAGCCCGAGCGGCTGACGCTCACCGCGACCGTCCGCAGCGGCGAGGAGCAGGCCAAGCGCCGCTTCGACGTCACCGTGACGCCGAAGCCCGCGCGGCAGGACTACGAGGGGTACCTGTTCGGCTACTTCACCGGCGAGGGCACGGCCACCGGCGAGCAGGTGTACTTCGCGGCCAGCCGCGGCAACGACGCCCTGCGCTGGGACGAGCTGAACCAGGGCAAACCCGTCCTCACCTCGTCGTTGGGCGACAAGGGCGTGCGCGACCCGTTCATCATCCGGTCCCCGGAGGGCGACAAGTTCTACCTCATCGCCACCGACCTGAAGATGCACGGCAACGGCGACTGGGACCTCGTCCAGCGCAAGGGCAGCCGGCACGTCGAGGTGTGGGAGTCCACGGACCTCGTGACCTGGTCGGAGCAGCGCCACGTGCTCGTGTCGCCGGAGACGGCGGGCAACACGTGGGCGCCCGAGGCGTACTACGACGAGTCGATCGGCGCGTACGTCGTCTTCTGGGCGTCCAAGGTCTACGCCGAGGACGACCCCGGCCACACCGGCGACACCTACAACAAGATGCTGTACGCGACGACGCGCGACTTCCGCACGTTCAGCGAGCCTCGGGTGTGGGTCGACCCCGGCTACTCGGTGATCGACTCGACCGTCATCAAGCACGGCGACGAGTACTACCGGTTCACCAAGGACGAGCGGAACAACACGTCCACGACGCCGTGCAGCAAGTTCATCCTGGCCGAGAAGTCCACCGAGCTGCGCGACACCTCCTACGACTTCGTCGCCGACTGCATCGGCAAGGGCTCGATCAACCAGGGCGAGGGCCCGACGGTGTTCAAGTCCAACACCGAGGACCGCTGGTACCTGTTCATCGACGAGTTCGGCGGACGCGGCTACGTGCCGTTCGAGACCACGGACCTCGCCTCCGGCCAGTGGCGGCTCGCCACCGGCTACTCCCTGCCCAGCCGACCGCGGCACGGCACCGTGCTGCCGGTGACCAAGGCCGAGCTCGACCGCGTCCGCGCCGCGTTCCCCTGACCGGACGTCGCCGCGCGTCCCGCGTCGCGGGAAAGGGCGACATTCCGGTCGGGCTGACGCGTCCTGACCTCTCCGGAACGGTCCCTGGTGGACAATGGGACGGCGGGCGACAGGGCTGGGAACAGCCCCTGTTATCGCTAACATCACGTGTGGCGCAATGTTGACAGTGGAGATGGGGCGGAAGTGGAGCACAAGACCTCGCGCGATCCCGCGATGACGGACGTCGCCCGGCTCGCCGGGGTCTCGCACCAGACGGTGTCACGGGTGCTGAACGGGCACCCGAACGTCCGGGAGCAGACCCGGCTGCGCGTGCGCGCGGCGATCGCCGAGTTGGGCTACCGGCCCAACAAGGCGGCCCGAGCGCTCGTCACGGGCAGGTCGCAGCTGATCGGGGTGGTGGCGCAGAACTCGACCCTCTACGGCCCCGCGTCGCTGCTCGCCGCGTTCGAGGAGGCGGCGGCGGAGGCCGGGTTCGCGGTCAGCGTGGGCCGGGTCAACGTGCTGGACCGCAACTCGATCTCGGACGCCGTCGAGCGCCACCTCGACCAGCGGGTCGCCGGGATAGTGGTCATCGCGCCGACCGCGTCGGCCAACGAGGCCGTCGGCGAGGTGTCCGCGGGCATCCCGCTGGTCACCGTGGACGGCGACCCGGAGCGCTCCACCCCGTTGGTGACGGTCGACCAGGCGGCGGGCGCGTTCGCGGCGACCCGCCACCTGCTCGACGCGGGCCACCACACGGTGTGGCACGTGTCGGGGCCGGCGGACTGGTTCGACAGCGCGGGCCGCATAAGGGGTTGGCGGTCGGCGCTGGAGACGGCCGGGATGGAGGTGCCGCCGGTCGTGCCGGCGGACTGGAGCGCGTCCTCCGGCTACCGCGCGGGCCAGATGCTGGCCCGCATGCCGGAGGTCACCGCGATCTTCGCGGCGAACGACCACCTGGCGCTCGGCATCCTGCGGTCGATGAGCGAGCGCGGTCGCCGGGTGCCGCACGACGTCAGCATCGTCGGGTTCGACGACGTGCCGGAGGCGGCGTACTTCATCCCGCCGCTGACGACCATCCGACCGGACTTCCACGCGGTCGCCAAGGAGACCCTGGAGCTGCTGCTGGCCCAGGTCGGCGACGGCGAGGTGGGCGCGTCCCAGCGCACCGTCGCGCCGGCGCTGGTCAAGCGGGACAGCGTCGCTCCGCCCGCGGAGTGATCGCGGCCTACCCGTAGGGTGGGCGTCGCCGGACCCCGGCGGCGCCCACCCGCGTGCTTTTGCGCCCGAATGCGGCCCGCGCCGGGCGCGATCGGCCCTACGCTTGACCTGTGAGCCCGGTCCCGGCGCGGGCGCTTCCAGCCTCACGTTTTGTGCACGCTCACGTCCCATTCAAGGCCACGTTGCAGGCGGGTCTTGACGCCGCGAATGTTAGCGATAACACTCGTCACCATGGCGAGCGATCCAGTGGTGGTGGGTGTCGACTTCGGCACGTTGTCCGGCCGCGCGGTGGTGGTGCGGGTGCGCGACGGCCTCGAATTGGGCACCGGGGTGCATGACTACCGGCACGGCGTGCTGGACCGGGCGCTGCCCGACGGCAGGCCGTTGCCGCCGGACTGGGCGCTGCAGGTGCCCCAGGACTACGTGGACGTGCTGAAGCACGCCGTCCCGGCGGCCGTCGCCGACGCGGGGGTCGACCCGGCCGACGTCATCGGCATCGGCACCGACTTCACCGCGTGCACGATGGTCCCGGTCAAGGCGGACGGCACGCCGCTCAACGAGCTGCCGGAGTTCGCGGACAACCCGCACGCGTACGTCAAGCTGTGGAAGCACCACGCGGCCCAGCCGCAGGCCGACCGGATCAACCACCTCGCCTCGCTGCGCCGGGAGAGCTGGCTGCCCCGCTACGGCGGCCTCATCTCCTCCGAGTGGGAGTTCGCCAAGGGCCTCCAGCTGCTGGAGGAGGCGCCCGAGGTCTACGCGGCGATGGACCACTGGGTCGAGGCCGCCGACTGGATCGTCTGGCAGCTCGCGGGCACGTACGTCCGCAACGCCTGCACCGCCGGCTACAAGGGCATCTACCAGGACGGCTACCCGTCCGAGGACTTCCTGGCCGCGCTGAACCCCGACTTCAAGGGCTTCGTCGCGGAGAAGCTGGACCACCCGCTCGGCCGGCTCGGCGACCGCGCCGGCGGCCTCACCGAGCAGGCCGCCGAGTGGACCGGCCTGCGGCCCGGCATCGCGGTGGCGGTCGGCAACGTCGACGCGCACGTGACCGCGCCCGCCGCGCGGGCCGTCGAGCCCGGCCAGATGGTCGCGATCATGGGCACGTCCACGTGCCACGTCATGAACGCCGACGTCCTGGCCGACGTGCCGGGCATGTGCGGTGTCGTGGACGGCGGGATCGTGCCCGGCCTGTGGGGCTACGAGTCCGGCCAGAGCGGCGTCGGCGACATCTTCGCCTGGTTCGTCGAGCACAACGTGCCGCCGGAGTACCACGAGAAGGCCCGTGAGCGCGGCATCACCGTGCACGAGCTGCTGACCGAGCTGGCCGCCGAGCAGCGCATCGGCGAGCACGGCCTGATCGCGCTCGACTGGCACAGCGGCAACCGCTCGGTCCTGGTGGACCACGAGCTGTCGGGCGTCGTCGTCGGGCAGACGCTCGCGACCCGCCCCGAGGACACCTACCGGGCGTTGCTGGAGGCCACCGCCTACGGCACGCGGGTGATCGTGGACTCCTACACCGACGCGGGCATCCCGGTGACCGAGCTGGTGATCGCGGGCGGCCTGCTGCGCAACCCGCTGCTGATGCAGATCTACGCCGACGTGACGAACCTGCCGCTGTCGGTCATCGGCTCCGAGCAGGGCCCGGCGCTCGGCTCGGCGATGCACGCCGCCGTGGCCGCGAAGGCGTACGAGGACATCCGCGCCGCCGCAGACGCCATGGGCTCGGTCAAGCGCGGCGTCTACCTGCCGATCCCGGCGAACGTCGAGGCGTACGAGTCGATGTTCGTCGAGTACCAGGAGCTGCACGACTACTTCGGGCGCGGCGTCAACGAGGTCATGCACCGGCTGAAGGCGCGCCGTCGCGCCGCGAAGGGGGAGAAGTAGGTGTCCGCCGTCTCAGACCTGCGCCGCACGGTCGCCGAACTGCACCGCGAGCTGACCCGGTACGAGCTGGTGATCTGGACCGCGGGCAACGTCTCCGCCCGCGTGCCAGGCCAGGACCTGATGGTCATCAAGCCGTCCGGCGTGTCCTACGACCATCTGACGCCCGAGGCGATGGTCGTCACCGACCTGCACGGCAACCTGGTGGAGGGCGACTACTCGCCGTCCTCGGACACCGCCGCGCACGCGTACGTGTACCGGCACATGCCCGAGGTGAACGGCGTGGTGCACACGCACTCGCCGTACGCCACGGCGTGGGCCGCCCGCGGCGAGCCGATCCCGTGCGTGCTCACCATGATCGCCGACGAGTTCGGCGGCGACATCCCGGTGGGGCCGTTCGCGCTCATCGGCGACGACTCGATCGGCCAGGGCATCGTGGAGACGCTGCGGGAGAGCCGGTCGCCCGCCGTGCTGATGCGCAACCACGGCCCGTTCACGGTCGGCAAGGACGCCCGGTCGGCGGTGAAGGCCGCGGTGATGCTGGAGGACGTGGCCCGCACCGTCCACTTCGCGCACCAGCTGGGCACGCCGAAACCGATCGAGCAGCACCACATCGACAGCCTCCACGCGCGCTACCAGAACGTCTACGGGCAATGAGCCCACGAGGGGAGCCCCGCATGTCCACTGCCGGGAAGCCGCAAGTCTGGTTCCTGACCGGGAGCCAGCACCTCTACGGCCCGGAAACGCTCGACCAGGTCGCCCGGCAGTCGCAGCAGATCCAGCGCATGCTCACCGAGTCGGGGCGGATCGCCGCGGAGATCGTGTGGCGGCCGGTGCTGACCGACACCGCCGCCATCCGCGACGTGATGCTCGCGGCGAACTCCGACCCGTCGTGCATCGGCGTGATCGCGTGGATGCACACGTTCTCGCCCGCGAAGATGTGGATCACCGGGCTGGACGCGCTGCGCAAGCCGCTGCTGCACCTGCACACGCAGCTGAACGAGGCGCTGCCGTGGTCGACGATCGACATGGACTTCATGAACCTCAACCAGGCCGCCCACGGCGACCGCGAGTTCGGGTTCATCCAGACCAGGATCGGCGTGCACCGCAAGACCGTCGCGGGCCACGCGAGCGACCCGGTGCTGGCCGAGCGGATCGACGGCTGGGTGCGCGCCGCCACCGGCTACAGCCACCTGAACGGGATGAAGCTGGCCCGGTTCGGCGACAACATGCGCGGCGTCGCGGTGACCGAGGGCGACAAGGTGGAAGCCGAGCTGCGCTTCGGCGTCTCGGTGAACACCTACGGCGTCAACGACCTGGTCGCAGTCGTGGACGCGGTGCCGGACGACGAGGTGGACCTGCTCGTCGCCGATTACGCCGACGCCTACCGGCTCGCGCCCGAGCTGCAGCGGGGCGCCGAGCGGCACGAGTCGCTGCGCTACGCGGCGCGCATCGAGGCCGGCCTGCGCCGGTTCCTCACCGAGGGCGGCTTCGGCGCGTTCACCACGAACTTCGAGGACCTGGGCGGGCTGCGGCAGCTGCCGGGCCTGGCCGTGCAGCGGCTCATGGCCGACGGCTACGGCTTCGGCGGCGAGGGCGACTGGAAGACGTCCGCGCTGCTGGCCGCGGTGAAGGCGATGGGCGCCGGCACGGGCCGCGGCACGTCGTTCATGGAGGACTACACGTACCACTTCGGCCCCGGCGAGCCGAAGATCCTGGGCGCGCACATGCTGGAGGTCTGCCCGACCATCGCGGCCGACCGCCCGTCGTGCGAGGTCCACGCGCTGGGCATCGGCGGCCGGGAGGACCCGGTGCGGCTGGTGTTCGACGCGGCGGCGGGGCCCGCCGTGGTCGTCGGCCTGGCCGACCTGGGGGAGCGGTTCCGGTTGGTGGCCAACGAGGTCGAGGTCGTGCCGCCGGACGAGCCGCTGCCGAACCTGCCGGTGGCCCGCGCGGTGTGGAAGCCCGCGCCGTCGCTGTCCACGTCGGCCGAGTCGTGGCTGACCGCGGGCGGCCCGCACCACACCGTGATGACGCAGGCCGTGGGCGCCGAGGTGCTGAGCGACTTCGCGAACATGGTGAACACCGAGCTCGTCGTCATCGACCGCGACACGACCACCGCGTCGTTCAGCGACCGGCTGCGCTGGAACCAGGCGTACTTCCGGCTCGCGCAGGGCCTGCGCTAGCCGCCCCGCGCCGCCCGAAGGCCACACCGCCACCCCGAGGAGAAAAGAAACAATGGAGTTTCCACGGTTCGCCGCCGTCGCCGTGGCGGCAGCCCTCACGTTGTCCGCGTGCGGCTCGGCGGAGAAGACCGTCGACCAGCAGACCGGGTCGAGCGAGGGCGCGCTGGTCGGCGTGACCATGCCGACCCGCTCGTCCGAGCGCTGGATCCACGACGGCGACAACATCAAGAAGGCGTTGGAGGCGAAGGGCTACAAGGTCGACCTCCAGTACGCCGAGAACGACATCCCGACGCAGGCCAACCAGATCGAGAACCAGATCACGAAGGGCGCGAAGCTGCTCGTC
Organism: Saccharothrix hoggarensis; assembly: GCF_042678885.1. GTDB lineage: Bacteria > Actinomycetota > Actinomycetes > Mycobacteriales > Pseudonocardiaceae > Actinosynnema > Actinosynnema hoggarensis. The sequence continues at coordinate 8,941 of NZ_JBHTLK010000151.1, read as the reverse complement.
GTGGCGTCGATCGACGGCACCGCGATCACGTCGCAGCTGCAGCAGGCGCAGGACGCCAACATCCCGGTCATCGCCTACGACCGGCTGCTGCGCAACACCGACAGCGTCGACTACTACGCCACGTTCGACAACTTCAAGGTCGGCGTGCAGCAGGCCACCTCGCTGCTGACGGGCCTCGGCGTGCTCAAGGCCGACGGCACGCCCGGTGACGCGAAGGGCCCGCTGAACGTCGAGCTGTTCGCCGGCTCGCCGGACGACAACAACGCCACGTTCTTCTTCAACGGCGCGATGTCGGTGCTCCAGCCGCACATCGACAAGGGCACGCTGGTGGTCAAGAGCGGCCAGACCGACTTCAAGACGGTCGCCATCCTGCGCTGGGACCCGGCGACGGCCCAGAAGCGCATGGAGGACCTGCTCACGTCCACCTACGGCGGCGCGCAGGTGAACGGCGTCCTGTCGCCGTACGACGGCCTGTCCATCGGCATCCTGTCCGCGCTGAAGAGCAGCGGCTACGGCACCGCGGGCAACCCGTACCCGATCGTCACCGGCCAGGACGCCGAGGTCGCCTCGGTGAAGTCGATCATCGCGGGCGAGCAGTTCTCCACCATCCACAAGGACACCCGCCAGCTGGCGGAGGTCACCGTGAAGATGGCGGACTCGGTGCTCAAGGGCGAGAAGCCCGAGGTCAACAACGAGAAGGACTACGACAACGGCAAGAAGGTCGTGCCCTCGTTCCTGCTGGAGCCGGTCATCGTGGACAAGACCAACTACCAGAAGGTGCTCGTGGACAGCGGCTACTACACCGCGGACCAGTTGAGGTAATCGGGTCATGTCCGACGACATCCTGGTGATGCGCGGCATCACCAAGCGGTTCGCCGGGGTCACCGCGCTGCACGACGTCACGCTGTCCGTGCGGCGCGGTGAGATCCACGCGATCTGCGGTGAGAACGGCGCGGGCAAGTCCACGCTGATGAAGGTGCTCTCCGGCGTCCACCCCCACGGGTCGTACGAGGGGGAGATCGTCTTCGAGGGCGAGCCCTGCTCGTTCGGCGGCGTCCGCGACAGCGAGCGGCGCGGCATCGTGATCATCCACCAGGAGCTGGCGCTGTGCGGCCAGCTGTCCATCGCCGAGAACCTGTACCTCGGCAACGAGCGGGCCAAGCGCGGGTTCATCGACTGGAACCGCACCAACCACGCGGCGGGCGCCCTGCTCGCCCGCGTGGGCCTGCACGACAACCCCACCACGCCCGTGCACGACCTGGGCGTGGGCAAGCAGCAGCTGGTCGAGATCGCCAAGGCGCTGGCCAAGGACGTCAAGCTCCTCATCCTGGACGAGCCGACGGCCGCGTTGAACGACGACGACTCCGCGCACCTGCTCGACCTGCTCGACGGGCTGCGCGCCGAGGGCATCACCTCGGTGATCATCTCGCACAAGCTCAACGAGCTCACCAGGATCGCGGACAGCATCACGATCCTGCGCGACGGCCGCACCATCGAGACGCTGCCGGCTCACGACGTGAGCGAGGAGCGGATCATCGCGGGCATGGTCGGCCGCGACCTGGAGCACCGGTTCCCGCCCCGCACCCCGAAGGTGGGGGAGGAGGTGCTGCGGATCGAGGACTGGACCGTGCACAGCCCGTCCCAGCCGGACCGGGTGGTGGTCGACCGCGCCACGCTGTCGTTGCGGCGCGGCGAGATCGTCGGCCTCGCCGGCCTGATGGGCGCGGGCCGCACCGAACTGGCGATGAGCGTGTTCGGGCGGTCCTACGGCGTCGGCGTCTCCGGCCGGGTGGTCAAGGAGGGCCGCGAGATCGACACGCGGACCGTCCGCAGGGCCATCGAGCACGGCCTGGCCTACGTCAGCGAGGACCGCAAGCGGTACGGGCTCAACCTGATCGAGGACGTCAAGCGCAACGTGTCCGCGGCCGGGCTCCACAAGCTGGCCACGCGCGGTTGGGTGAACGCGAACGAGGAGTTCTCCGTCGCCGAGCGGTTCCGGCGCTCGATGAACATCAAGACCTCGGGCGTCGGCACGCCGGTGGGCACGCTGTCCGGCGGCAACCAGCAGAAGGTCGTGCTGGCCAAGTGGATGTTCACCGACCCCGAGGTGCTCATCCTCGACGAGCCGACGCGCGGCATCGACGTCGGCGCGAAGTACGAGATCTACTCGATCATCAACGACCTGGCCGACCAGGGCCGCGCGGTGCTGGTCATCTCCTCCGAGCTGCCGGAGCTGCTCGGCCTGTGCGACCGGGTCTACACCCTGTCCGAGGGCCGGATCACCGGCGAGTTCGACCGCGCGGAAGCCACCCAGGAACGCCTGATGCACCACATGACCCAGGGACAGACCTCATGAGCACAGAACTGGCACCGGCGCCCGTGGCGAAGTCCGCCGCACCGCAGCGCCGGTTCTCGATCAACCTGCGGCAGTCCGGCATCTACATGGCGTTCGCGCTGATCGTGGTGCTCTTCACGGTGCTGACGGACGGCGCTCTGCTGCAACCGCAGAACATCTCCAACATCATCGTGCAGAACTCGTACGTGCTCATCCTGGCCATCGGCATGATCCTCGTGATCATCAACGGGCACATCGACCTGTCCGTCGGGTCGGTGGTCGCGCTGACCGGCGCGATCTGCGCGGTGCTGACCGTGCAGATGGGCCTGCCGTGGCCGTTGGCGGTGCTGATCACGCTGCTCGCGGGGGCGGTGATCGGCGCGGCGCAGGGCTACTGGGTCGCGTTCTTCGGCATCCCGGCGTTCATCGTGACGCTGGCCGGCATGCTCGTGTTCCGCGCGTTGACGCTCACCGTGCTGGGCAACCAGGGCATCGGCCCGTTCCCGGACCAGATCCGCACCCTGGCCAACGGCTTCACCGAGGGCTACCTCGGCAACGTCGGCCTCGGCCCGCTGGGCGGCGCGGACCTCGTCAGCCTCCTGGTGGGTGTCGCGGTGGTGGTCGGGTTCGCGTTCAACCAGTGGCGCAACCGCAAGGCGCGGCTGGGCTACGGGCAGGTCGTCGACCCGTTCCCGATCTTCGTCGCGAAGATCGCGCTGGCGGCGGCCGTGGTGCTGGCGATCGTGGTGCAGCTGGCCCGGTTCCGGAACCTGCCGTGGGTGCTCGTGCTGCTCGCGGTGCTGGCGCTGGGGTACTCGGTGATGGCGAACAAGTCGGTGTTCGGGCGGCACATCTACGCCATCGGCGGCAACCTCCAGGCCGCCACGCTGTCCGGCGTGAAGGTCAAGCAGGTCACGTTCTGGGTGTTCGTGAACATGGGTGTGCTGTCGGCGCTCGCGGGCGTGATCTTCGCGGGCCGGCTGAACCAGGCCGGTCCGACCGCGGGCACCGCGTTCGAGCTCGACGCGATCGCGGCGGCGTTCATCGGCGGCGCGGCCGTCCAGGGCGGTGTGGGCAAGGTGGTCGGCGCGATCACCGGCGGCCTGATCATGGGCGTGATCAACAACGGCATGTCGTTGATCGGCGCGCCCAGCGAGCGGGTGATGCTGGTGAAGGGCCTGGTCCTGCTGGCCGCCGTCGCGTACGACGTGTGGACCAAGCGCCGCGGCCGCGCATGACCACCTGGTCGGTTGATTACAAAGTGCCCGTCTAACGCGACAATTTCCGACATGACGCCACGGCTCGTGTCGGTGCTGTCCACCGTGCTCGCCCTCGGCCTGTCCGCCGTCACACCGGCGGTGGCCGAGGGCGAGCACGTCGACTACCGGGAGTGGCGGGCCGCGCAGCTCGCCCAGGGGGAGCACGAGGGCACCGCCCTGGTGCCCGGCGGCCTGGCCGTCGGCCGCCCGGTCGGCGTGCTGCACCACGAAGGCAGGAAGTACGACTACGCGCGGTGGACGTCACCGCGGCGGGCCACCGGGTTCGACGCCACGCAGGCCGTCGCCTCGTGGAACGCGGACACCCCGGCGGGCACGTGGGTGCAGGTCGAGCTGCGCGGCGACGGCACCCGCTGGTACGTCATGGGCCGCTGGGCGTTCGGCGACCAGGACATCAAGCGGACCACGGTCGCCAAGCAGGGCGACGAGCACGGTTACGTCGACGTGGACACGTTCGTGGCCCAGCAGCCGCTGCGCGCCTACCAGCTGCGGGTCACCCTCTACCGGCTGACCGGCGCCCGGACGTCGCCGCTGCTCCGGATGGCGGGCGCGATGGCGTCGGCGATCCCGGACCGCTTCACCGTCCCGGCGAGCACGCCCGGCGTCGCGCGGGGCATCGAGCTGCCGGTGCCGCGCTACTCCCAGAACGTGCACGAAGGGCACTTCCCGGAGTACGACGGCGGCGGCGAGGCGTGGTGCAGCCCGACGTCCACGGAGATGGTGGTCGAGTACTACGGGCGCGGTCCGACGGAGAGCGACCTCTCCTGGCTGGACCCCGAGCACGTCGACCCCACCGTGGACCACGCCGCGCGGCACACGTACGACTACGACTACCGCGGCGCGGGGAACTGGCCGTTCAACACCGCGTACGCGGCGCACTTCGGGCTGCGCGGGCACATCACGCGGATGCGCTCGCTGTCCGAACTGGAGGCCCACATCGCGCGCGGCGTCCCGGTGATCACGTCGCAGTCGTTCCGGGCGGACGAGCTGGACGGCGCCGGCTACGGCACGGCCGGCCACATCATGGTCGTCATCGGGTTCACCGAGGACGGCGACGTGATCGCCAACGACCCGGCGTCGCCGACCAACGAGGCGGTGCGCCGCGTGTACGACCGGACCCAGTTCGAGAACATCTGGCTGCGGACGAAGCGGTACCGGGCGGACGGCACGGTCGCCGGCGGCTCCGGGGGGATCGCGTACGTCATCACCCGGTAGCCCGGTTGGCGATCGGGGACTGCAACGGCGGCGCCGACCAGAACACGGCGACCCAGCACGGCGTGTGCCTGGACGTCCACAACCAGGCCACCGCGAACGGCGCCGCCGTCACCCTGCGAGAACGGGCCGATGCTGGACCCCGACCGGTGATGTCCATCGCGAGCGCCGTCCTGTACCGGTCAAGTCCGGCCTCAGCCGGGTGAGACGAGGCCCTTGACGGGGATTCGGAGTTCCGATTCACTACCTGATGGCCTGGGAACGCTCCCAGTAGCGACTCCGGTGACGGCCCGCCACGTCCCTCGGCGGGCCGTCACCACTTCTCCGCACAGATCCGAAGAAGCCTCACGATCACCGCCGCCACGCAGGAAAGCGCTTACCAACCGATCGGGAGAACATCCATGAAAGCACTCCTCGCCGTGTCAGCGTTGACAGCGGCGCTCCTCCAGGTCACCGCGCCGGAGGCCCAGGCCGCCTGCGGCGACGGCACGTACCACGCCGAGGTGACCGGGTCCGGCACCAGCTTCACCGCCCGCCGGGGCAGCCGGACGGTCTACACCGGCAGCAGCCTGCGCGCCGCGATGCAGGCCGCGAACGACAACCTCACCGCGAACCGCACCTACAAGGAGCGGATCGTCGTGCGGGCGTCCGGCTCCATCCCCGCGAGCGAGCGGTACTCGATGCGCAGCTACACCGCGATCGACGTGTGCGGCACCATCAACGTCACGGGCACCGGCACCGGCGACTACGCCCCGATCTACGCGCGCGGCGTCCGCGACATCGAGGTCCAGAACCTCACCCTCACCGGCACTCCGCTGTACGGCATCTTCATGCGCAACGTCACCAACGTGGTCATCGGCACCGTGACCATGCGCCTGTCCCGCGGCCTGGGCGTGCGCATCGACAACCGCGGCGACACCACCCAGTGGACCCGCAACGTCCGCATCGACTACGCCTACGTGCAGGGCGCGAGCTCGCACGCCGTGGAGACCTACGGCGTGGACGGCCTGACCATCGGCACGGTGGTGGCGCGCGGCGTCGGCGAGTCCGGCCTGCTGCTCAACCAGACGATCAACGCCACCGTGGGCACCGTCGACGCCGAGAACGCGGGCACCGGCACCGGCTACGCCGCGTTCCGCACCGCCAACCGCAACGGCCGGGTCGGCAGCAGCTACCCGATCAACGTCCGGGTCGGCACGGTCAAGGCGCGCGGCGGCGGTCGCGGCGTCTTCTGCGTCTCGGAGAGCGGCGGCCTCCAGATCGACCGGATCGACATCGCGCAGACGGGCAGCAACTCGATCCTGATCGAGAACTGCTACAACGTGAACATCGCCGCCCAGGGCGGCAGCGTCACCGGTCCGGGCGACATCCGGCTGGCGGCGCGCACCGAGTTCCCCGTGACGCGGGACATCCTCATCCAGAACCTCACCGTCACGAACTCGGCGATCACCGAGAGCCCGTGCGGCACGAACACCACGTTCCGCAACAACACGCTGGTCAACACCAGGCAGAGCATCTGCTCCTAGCCGTCCGGCCGGGACGGGGCGGGGGTATCTTCGGGCGGTGACCTCGGGAACCGCTCGCACCGCCCCGGCCTGGCCGGACCTCCCCGAGGTCGCCCGCGACGTGCTGCTGGAGGTCCTGATCCACGGCGCCATGCTCCGAGCCGAACTCGCCACCCGGCTGCGCCTGTCCCGGCCCACCCTGACCAGGGCCACCCGGACGCTGGTGCTCGCCGGGCTCCTGGTGGAGGGCGGCACGGAACTGCGGTCGTCCACGGGACGGCCCTCGGAGCTGCTGCGCGTGCGCGGCGAGGCCCACCACTTCCTGGGCGTGAAGCTGACCGGCGACCGCCTGTTCGCGTCGGTCACCGACCTCACCGCGACCGTGGTCGGGACGGCCGAGGAGCCGCTGCGCTCGACGGACCCCGACGACGTGGTGGCCCGGATCGCGGACGTCGCGGCGACCCTCCCGGCGGTGACCGGGATCGGGGTGACGCTCGGCGGCATCGTCCACGACGGCGTGGTGGCGCAGGCGGAGTTCCTCGGCTGGGAGGACGTCCCGCTCGTCGCCCGGGTGGCCGAGGCGACCGGCGTGCCGACGTCGGCCGACAACGACGTGCAGGCGCTCACGTCGGCCGAGCAGTGGTTCGGCGCGGGCGCGGGCCTGACGTCGATGGCGCTGATCACGGTCGGCGCCGGCGTCGGCTGCGGCTTGGTCGTCGGCGGCAGGCTGGTGGAGGGCTCGCACGGGCTGCCGCCCCGGGTCGCGCACATCCTGGTCGACCCGAGCGGGCCGGAGTGCGGCTACGGCCACCGCGGCTGCGCGTCGAGCTACCTGATGACGCACGTGATGCTGCGTGGGCTGGACGGCCCGCCGACCTACGAGGAGGCGGTGGAACGCGCGCTCGCCGGAGATCCCGACGCGAAGCGCGTGTTCGACGACGCGGGGTACGCGCTGGGCGTGCTCATCGGCACGGTGGCGAACCTCGTCGACCCGCAGAAGGTGCTGCTGACCGGTGACGGCCTGCCGCTGTACGAGGTGTCGGCCGCGCGGGTGCGCGACGGCATCGAGGCGACCTTCGAGGCCGACACCGCGTTGATCGACCTGGACGTGCGGCCGTTCGACTTCAGCGAGTGGGCGCGATCCGCCGCCGCACTGGCCATCCGGACCACGTTGACCACCGTCATCTGACGCGGTTCCGGAAGCCCCCTCGCGTCTGTAGTGTCCGTTGACTTCGGGGGAGGTCCTGGTGAACCGGTACGAGCGGCTGAACCTGCTGTTGCAACTGGTCGGCGAACGCGGCCGGGTCGAGGTGGACGACGTCGCGGCCGAGCTCGCGGTGTCCGGCGCGACCGTCCGGCGCGACCTGGACCACCTGGCGCGCCAGCAGCTCCTGACCCGCACCCGCGGCGGCGCGGTCGCGCACTCCGTGGCCTACGGCCTGCCGCTGCGCTACCGGGCGGTCCGGCGGGCGGCGGAGAAGCAGCGCATCGGCCGGGCGGCGGCCGGGCAGGTCGGGCCCGGCGCGGTGGTCGGCATCAACGGCGGCACGACGACCACCGAGGTGGCGCGGGCGCTGATGACGAGCCCCGACGTCGGCGGCGCGGCGGGGGACGGGCTGATCACCGTGGTCACCAACGCGTTGAACATCGCCCACGAGCTGGCCGTGCGGCCGCAGGTCAAGCTCGTCGTGACCGGCGGGGTGGCGCGCCCGCAGTCCTACGAGCTGACCAGCCCGCTGGCCGGGCGCATCCTCAGCGGGCTGAGCCTCGACGTGACGTTCCTCGGCGTGGACGGCATCGACCCCGACTCGGGCGCGTACGCCCACCACGAGGGCGCGGCGGACGTGGACCGGATGCTCGTCGAGCAGGCCCGGCGGGTGGTCGTGGTGGCCGACTCGTCGAAGATCGGCGCCAGGGCGTTCGCGGAGATCTGCCCCGTCGGCCGGGTGCACGCGCTGGTGACCGACACCGACGTGGCCGAGGACGACGTGCGCCGGTTCCACGACCGGGGCGTCGAGGTGATCCGCGTCTGACCCGTCGGCGCGGCCGGGTCGTGACCACCGGACGGTCACGACCCACCAACAAGACCGGATCGACGCGCCCGCCGGCCCCGGTGGCCGTGCTGCGGAACGGCGCGCGGTCCGATTCGGACGATCCCAGGGCCATGCGCGTCGTCCGCCCGCCCGGTGTCGTCGCAGCGTGCGGGGTCCGCCGGTCGGCGCGTGACGGGCCGCCCGCACGTTCTCCCTTCCTCCGCCCGCGGCACGATCGGCGACGGGCGCGGCACGGCGGTCCGTTGCGGTCCGGTCACGTCGCCCGTCCCACTCCTTGACACCGCGCTGTGGCCCGCGACACAGTGACCGCCGCCTTCGTGGGTCCAACGGGTGTGCCGGTGGTCGCGCTCAGTGATCACGGCGGCGGCAGGGGGGAGGAGCAGGCGATGGCATGTCCCGGTGATCCGATGTCGGACGGACGGGCGGCCGCGCGCGCCACCGGTTCCCGCACCTCCTCGGCGCGCCGCGGGTCGACCCCGAGTGGACGGCCGCGCGCAGCCGGCTCGTGGGCCGCCCGCACGACCACGTTCCCCGGACGACCCCGTCCGCAGTCGCGTC
>NZ_JBHTLK010000150.1:0-17173 GCF_042678885.1 Saccharothrix hoggarensis | reverse complement strand
CTGGGCCTCCGCCGCGCCGGGCAGCGTGGCCAGCGCGGCGACCGCCTGCTCCGCGGTCATCCCGTTCGCCATGAGGTCCAGCAGCACCGACCGCCACGGCGGCTCGGACCCGGCCTGCACGACCACCGCGCCGACCCCGGCCCGGACGTCCGGAACCCTGGTGCCGACGGCGAGCACGCCGCTCTGCACGGCCACGCCGAGGCAGCCCGTCACCGCGTCGCGCGCCACGATCGAGTACGTCATGGTCGGCATCGTGGAGAGGCCGCGGACAGCGCCGCAACCGTTTTCCGACCGATGACGTCGGCGGCCGGCGGCCGGTCGCACGGGCGGTTACGGTCGCAACATGGCCGAATACCAGCACATCCGGGTCGAGCGCGCGGACGACGTCGTCCGCATCACCATGGACCGCGCCGCACGGCGCAACTCGCTGTCCGCCGAGCACCTGGCGGAGCTGCTGACCGCGTTCCGCGAGGTCGCCGCGTCGGACGCGGTGGGTGTGGTGCTGGCGGGCGAGGGGCCGGTGTTCTCCGCCGGGCACGACTTCGCCGACGTGGCGGCGCGCGACCTGGAGGGCGTGCGTGAGATGCTGACCCTCTGCACGGACCTCATGCGGACGATCGAGTCCGTGCCGCAGGTGGTGATCGCCAGGGTGCACGGGCTGGCCACGGCCGCCGGGTGCCAGCTCGTGGCGTCGTGCGACCTGGCGGTGGCGGCCGAGGAGGCCGGGTTCGCCCTGCCCGGTGGCAAGGGCGGTTGGTTCTGCCACACCCCGGCCGTGCCGGTGGCGCGCGCGATCGGGCGCAAGCGGCTGATGGAACTGGCGCTGACCGGCGACCCGGTGGACGCCCGGACCGCCGAGCAGTGGGGCCTGGTGAACCGGGTCGTCCCGCAGGCCGAGCTGGACGACGCGGTCGACGACCTGATGCGCCGCGCCACCAGGGGCAGCCGGGCCAGCAAGGCGTTGGGCAAGCAGACGATCTACGCCCAGCTGGACCGGCCGGAGGCGGACGCGTACGCGATCGCCGTCGAGGTGATGGCCGCCGCGTCCCAGACGCCGGCCGCCAAGGAGGGCATGTCGTCGTTCCTGGAGAAGCGCCCGCCGGTCTGGACGGACTAGCGCGCGAGCGCGAGCGCCAGCGAGGCGACCGCCAGGGCGAGGAACGCGCCCGGGAACGCGATGTTGTGCCAGACCCGCGCCCGGGCGTGGGCCGCGATCGCGCCCACGTAGAACGCCACCAGCCCGGCCGCCGCCGCGACGCCGAGGAGGTGCGCGCCGAGGAGGCCGAGCGCGAGCCCGACCGCCCCGGCGCCCTTCAGCGCGGCCAGGGCGGGCAACCACGACCGCGGCACGCCGACCTCGGCCGAGTTGTCCAGGACGAAACGGGCCCGTGCCAGGTCGGCGACGGCGATGCCGGCGTTGGCCAGCAGCGTGAGGGCGGTGACGACGACGTACGCGGTGACCATGATTCCTCCGGACGTTCTCGGGGCTCCTGCCCACTCGACGTCCGGGGCGCCCGGGAGGTGACCGGTCAGCCCACCCGCTTGTAGAACAGGGTGGTCGGCCGCAGCACGCGGTCCGGGTCGGCGGCGTAGTCCGGGATGACGCCCACCTCGGTCCACCCGGCCCGCCGGTAGAGGCGCTCGGCGGGTGAGCCGGTCTGGGTGTCGAGGACGAGCAGCGTCGCCCCGCGCCGGGCCGCTTCCCGCTCGGCCACGTCCAGCAGCGCGCGGCCCAGGCCCGCGCCGCGCGCGTCCCGGTGCACCACGAGCTTCGCCACCTCGGCGCGGTGCGTGCCGTTGGCCGTGCCGGTGAACCGCACCTGCACGGCGCCGACGACCCGGTCGCTCCAGCGCCGCCCACACCGCCAGCACGCCGTTCGCGACCGGCGCGGCCTGCGCCCGCCACCACGCCACCGCGTCCGCCCGCGACAGCGGCTTGACGAAACCGATCGACGCGCCGCCGTCGACGGCGTCCGCCAGCACGTCCGCCAGCCCGTCGGCGCTCGCGAGCACCCCGGCGGAGGTCAGCTCAGTGATCGCGGCGGTCACGGCTGCGCGTGCTCGTGCAGCAGGAGCAGGGTGTACGCGGCGATCGACTGGGCGTCGGTGATGTCGCCGCGCGCCACCATCGCCTCGAACTCCCCGCGCGGGAACCACGCCGAGCGCATGTCCTGCTCCTCGTGCTCCCGCTCGTGGAAGCCCTCCGTGAGCTGCGTGGCGAGGAACACCCGGCCGCGCTGGCTCGACATGCCCGGCGCGACGTCCAGCAGCCCCAGCTGCACCAGCTTGCCCGCGCGCAGCCCGGTCTCCTCCCGCAGCTCGCGCTCGGCCAGCGCCATCGGGTCCAGCTCCGCGCGGTCCGGCGCCGTGCCCTGCGGGAACTCCCAGCGCCGCAGGCCGAGCGGGTAGCGGTACTGCTCGACGAGCCGCAGCCGCTCGCCGTCCATGGGGATCACCAGCGCGAAGTCCGGCTTGTCCACCACGCCGTAGATCCCGGTGGTGCCGTCCGGCCGCCCGATGGCGTCCTCCCGGACCACCATCCACTGGTTCGCGTACACCTCACGCGATCCGAGGGTCTCCACTGTCACTCTCCCTGTGCCAACCGCGACCGGGCCAATTCCGATCGGCGTCGCCCGTAGGCGAAGTACACCACCAAGCCCGCGGCCGACCACACGCCGAAGGCCAACCACGTGGCGGGCGCCAGGCCCGCCACCAGCAGCACGCACATGCCCAGACCCAGCAGCGGCACCACCGGCGCCCCCGGCGTGCGGAAACCGCGCGGCAGGTCCGGCCGGGTGCGCCGCAGCACCAGCACCCCGACGTTGACCAGGCTGAACGCCACCAGCGTCCCGATGCTCGTCGCCTCGGCCAGCTGCCCGAGCGGCACCAGCGCGGCGAGCACCGCGACGACCACGCCCACCAGCACCGTGTTCACCGTCGGCACCCGCTTCGCGCCGACCCGCGCGAACACCTTGGGCACCAGGCCGTCCCGCGCCATCGCGACCAGCACCCGCGTCTGTCCGTAGAGGACGGTCAGCACCACGGACGCGATGGCGATCACGGCGCCCGCCGACAGCACCGTCGCCGGCCACCCCGCCCCGGTGACCTGCCGGAGGACCGTGGCCAGCGAGGCGTCCGACCCGCTGAGCGCGTCCACGCCCACCGCGCCGACCGCGGTGAACGCCACCAGCACGTACACCACCGTGACGACTGCCAGCGAGATCACGATCGCCCGCGGCAGGTCCCGTTGCGGGTCGCGCGCCTCCTCGCCGGCCGTCGACGCGGCGTCGAACCCGATGAAGGAGAAGAACACCAGCGACGCCGCGCCCGTCACCCCCGCGACACCGGCCGGCGCGAACGGCGCCAGGTTGCCGCTCCGGAACCCGAACACCGCCACCACCACGAAGAACGCCAGCACGGCGACCTTGAGCAGCGTGGTCACGGTGGTGACGACGGCGCTCTCCTTCACACCGCCCAGCAGCACGGCCGTGGCCAGCAGCACGACCACCGCGGCCGGCAGGTTCACCACGTCGCCGGACAGCGCGGCGGGCACCTGGAACCCGACCGTGGCGTCGAGGAACGCGTTCAGGTAACCGCTCCACCCCACCGCGACCGCCGCCACCGACACGCCGTACTCCAGCAGCAGGCACCACCCGCAGACCCACGCGACCAGCTCGCCCAACGTGGCGTAGGTGTACGAGTAGGCGGACCCGGACACCGGCACGGCGCCCGCCAGCTCGGCGTACGACAGCGCCGAGAACAGCGCCGCCAGCGCCGCGACGGCGAACGACACGGTGACCGCGGGTCCGGCGACCGGCGCGGCGTGGCCGAGGACGACGAAGATGCCCGTGCCGAGCGTGGCGCCCACGGAGAGGGAGACCAGCGGCAGCAGGCCCATGCTGCGGCGCAGCGGTGAGCGCGCGCTCTCGTCGGCGATCCGTTCGACGGGCTTGGTGCGCAGGAGCTGGTGCGGCGGTGACACGTCGGCCGACGGTACCTGCCGGTGGATCGGGCCCCGCACCCCGTAGCCTGTCCGCCGTGCGCCTCGTCATCGCTCGCTGCCAGGTCGACTACGTCGGACGCCTCACCGCCCACCTGCCGATGGCGCAGCGGCTGCTGCTGATCAAGGCCGACGGCTCGGTGTCGATCCACTCCGACGACCGCGCGTACAAGCCGTTGAACTGGATGAGCCCGCCGTGCTGGCTGATCGAGGACCCCGACCTGTGGGTCGTGCAGAACAAGGCCGGCGAGAAGCTGATCATCACGCTCGCCGAGGTGCTGCACGACTCGAAGCACGAGCTGGGCCCGGAGCCCGGCCTGGTCAAGGACGGCGTCGAGGCCGACCTCCAGAAGCTGCTGGCGGAGCACGTCACCAAGCTCGGCGAGGGCTGGACCCTCGTCCGCCGCGAGTTCCCGACCCCGATCGGCCCGGTCGACCTGATGTGCCGCGACGCGGCGGGCGTGTCGGTCGCCGTGGAGATCAAGCGCCGGGGCGAGATCGACGGCGTCGAACAGCTCACCAGGTACCTGGAACTGCTCAACCGCGACCCGCTGCTGGCCCCGGTGAAGGGCGTGTTCGCCGCGCAGCAGATCAAGCCGCAGGCGCGGACCCTCGCCGAGGACCGGGGCATCCGCTGCGTCGTCCTGGACTACGACGAGCTGCGCGGCGTCGAGTCCGACGAGTTCCGCCTGTTCTGATCGCGTGCCCGTCCCGCGTGTCGGCGGGTAATGTGGTTCGAACGCCATAACGGTGTTTCCGCACTTTTGCGCCTCCCCGCTCACGTGGGCGGGACGCGCACGGGGAGGAGCGCTCGTGCCCGACGTCGCGACGACAACGCTCCGGCAGGTGGCCGTGGTCTCCTGCGACATCGAGGGTCATTCCGCCGAGGGCGCGGACAAGCAGGTCGAGCGGGTCCGCAAGATCAACCGGATCGTCGGCGCCCGGGTGGTCCGCCTCGGCCACGACGGGGTCGCGTGGTCGTCCGGCGGCGACGGCGGGCACGTCGTCTTCTTCCGGGAGGACTGGCAGCGCGATGCCGTCGACCTGGTCGAAGAGCTGAGGCGGTGGGCGCTCGCGACGGGCGTGCCGCTCCGCATCACCGCCCACCACGGCGCCGTCGGCGAGATCACCGGCGCGGACGGCCGGCGCCAGCCGGTGGGCGATGCGATGAACTTCGCGGGCTGGCTGCTCTCCCTGGCGACGTCGGCGGGCGTGGTGGTGTCGGAGGAGTTCCGCCGCGAGGTGGAAGCGGCGGACATCGGCCCGGTCGCCGTCTTCGAGCGCGCCCGGCTGTTCCCGCACCGCGACCTGCCGCCGAGGTTGCTGTACCTGATGACGTTCCCGGGCCTGCCGTCCGCGTGGGGCGGTCGCGGGCAGGACGACCGCACCGCGTTCACGGACAGCCGCGGCCGTGCCGACGGGTGGGAGCTCCTCTACTACGCCAAGCGCATCTGGCAGGTGAACTCCAACGACAAGGAGGTCACCGCCGCCCTGGCCGGGGTGACCGGCAAGCTCAGGTCGTCACCGGAGCGCGTGGCCGACACCGACGGCGACGGTGACGCCGAGGGCGAGAGCATCTTCTCGGTGCTGCGGCCGGGGCAGCTCAACGAACTGCTCCGGCTCGGTCAACTGGTCGAGCGCACGGCCGGTGAGATCGTCTGCAAGTTCGACGACCCGGGCGACTCGCTGTTCCTGATCCTGCGCGGGCGGGTGGGCGTCTACAACTTCGAGGACGAGGGGTACGGGCCCACGGCGGAACCGCGGCACGTGCAGACGGTGGGCGACATCGTGGGCGAACTCGCCTACGCCCTCGGCCGCAACCGCACGGCCGACCTGGTCGCGCTCACGGACGTCGCCCTGCTGTCGTTCAACAACGACGACATCCGGGTCCGCCTCGCGCAGAGCAGGCAGGGCAGGCTCGCGGTGGACCTGTTGGAGAACTTCGTCAACGAGCGGGTCCTCGAACACGTCGCGCAGAGCGCCACGTACCTGGTCGGGCCGAACGGGACCGGTCCGCTGAGCTCGGTGGACGACGACCTGGGCGCCAGCCTGGAGGACCGGAGGGCGGCGTGGCGGGAGGCGTTGCGCGTCCTGGAGGAGCACAGCCACCTCATCCCCGTGCCCAAGGGCGCGGTGGACCTCGACGTGGTGCTGCCGCGGAAGTCCGTGCCGGACCACCACGGCCTGTACATCCTCACCAGCGGGGTGGTGCGACCGGTCGACGAGCCGAACGTGACGTTGCGCGGCACCGACTGCCCGGTGCTCTGGGTCGACCTGCCGGAGCTGATCACCGGGCACCCCAAGGCGTACGAGGTGGTGCGCGACGACACGGCGATGAAGGTGCTCTACATCGGGGCCGACGGCATCAACGACCTCAGCGTGCCCCAGCGCGCGGCGTTGAAGGCGAAGCTGCGCGACGCCGCCGGCCGCAAGCCGGACGACTACGAGTTCGACGTGTACCTGTGCCACACCAAGCGGGACGAGCCGCTCGTCCGCGAGATCCGGGACCGGTTGACGGCCGCCGACGTGAGGTGCTGGTACGACGACACCGAGCTGGAGCCCGGCACCCTGATCACCGAGAAGATCCAGGTCGGGCTGCGCAGCAGCCGGTACGTGCTGGCCTGCGCGAGCGCGAACTTCATGGCGTCGGAGTGGGCCCAGCGCGAGTTCGGGTACGCGCTGCACCTGGACGTCAAGCGGCGGGACCGGCCGCAGGCCCTGGTGCTCATGCTCAACGAGCACGACGACAAGGACGACGCGCTGCCGCCGCTCGCGCGTGACATCAAGCGGCTGCACTACCGGCGGGACGGCGACTTCGAGAAGTTGGTCTCCCTGCTGCTCAGACGCGGCGAACCGGTGCGGTAGCCAGGTGGACCGGGACGTCCGCAACGAGGTGTCGAGCGCTTCCGGGCCGGTGGTGCAGGCCGGCCACATCGGCGGTGACGTCCACATCCAGGTGACGCAACCGCCCGCCGGCGCGGGTCCGGCACGTCCGGCGCCGAGGCAGCTCCCCGCCGCGCCGCGGTGGTTCACCGGCCGGACCGACGAGTGGCGGAGGCTGGACGACGCCGTGACGGGTGCGCGGGCGCCCGTCACCGTCGTGTCGGGACCGGGCGGGGTGGGCAAGACCGCGCTGGTGGTCAAGTGGGCGTGGTCGCGCGCGGACGCGTTCCCGGACGGGCAGCTCTACGCCGACCTGCGCGGGTACGGGCCGGACGAGCCGCTGGACCCGGCGGAGGTGCTGGGTTCCTTCCTGCGCGCGCTCGGTGGCGCGGACCAGGAGGTCCCCGGCCCGGTCCACGAGCGGGCCGGGTGCTTCCGCAGCCTGCTCGCGGGCCGCCGGGTGCTGGTCGTGCTGGACAACGCGGTCAGCGCCGACCAGGTGCGCCCGCTGCTGCCGGGCAACGACTCGTGCCCGGTGGTCGTCACCAGCCGGGACGCCCTTCCCGGCCTTTCCGTGCACGACGACGCGGAATCGCTCGGGTTGGAGGTGTTCGACCGGGCGCGCGGGCTCGCCCTGCTGCGTGCCGTGCTCGGCGACCGGGTGGACGGCGACCCGGCGGCCGCCGACCTGGTCACCCGCTGCGCCGGCCTGCCGCTCGCGTTGCGGATAGTCGGTCGGCTGGCGCTCTCGCGGCCCGACGCGCCGTTGGCGGAACTGGCGGCGGAGCTGGACGACGAGCGCGAACGGCTCGACGTGCTGGACGTCGGGGACGACGCGCGGTCGGCGGTGCGGCCCGTGCTGTCCTGGTCCTACCACCGCTTGTCCGAGCCGTCCGCTCGCGCGTTCCGGCTGCTCGGCGTGCACCCCCGTCGCGTCTTCGACGCGCACCAGTTCGCCGCGCTCTGCGGCGTGCGGCCGGCACGGGCGGCGCGCTCGCTGCGCGACCTGGTCGGGAAGCACCTGGTCGCCGAGTCCTCGCCGGGCCGGTACTCGACGCACGACCTGCTGCGCCTGTACGCGGTCGAGCTGTGCGCGGCCGGCGACCGGGCGGAGGCCGCGGCCGCGCGCACCCGACTGCTCGACCACTACCTGCACACCGCGGAACGGGCCGACCGCCTGGTGACGCCCCACCGGTACCGGGTGCCGCTCGCCGGGTCGGCGGAGCACGCGGTGGAGTTCGACACCCCCGCGTCGGCGTTGGCGTGGCTGCACGCGACCTGGCGCGACGCCGTGGCGCTGTGCCGGTCGGGCGTGGCCGACGGCCGGGAGGGTCCCGATCTCGACACCAGGCGGTGGCAGCTGGCGTACACGTTGCGCGGTTACTTCTTCCTCACCAAGCAGTGGGACGGCTGGCTGGCCAGTCACCGGCACGCGCTGGCGGCGTGCCTGCGGCTCGGCGACCGGCACGCCGAGGCGCGCATCCGCAACGACCTGGGACGGGTGCTGGTGGAGCGCGGCGAGCCGGGTGCGGGCGCGACCCAGTACGAGACCGCGCAGCGGCTGTTCGAGCAGGTCGGCGACCGGCACGGCTGGAGCAACGCGGTCGCCAACCGCGCGGTGCTGCTGCGCCGGTCCGGCGACGTGGAGGAGGCGTTGCGGCTCAACGCGACCGCGCTGGACTTCTACGTCGAGGCCGGCGCTCGCCGCAACACCGCGATCGCGTGGCGGAGCCGGGCGAAGATGCACGTCGACCTGGGAGCGCTGGACGACGCCGCCGCGGACCTGGACCGCGCGATGCGGATCTTCACCGGGCTGGACGCGCAGCTGGACCTCGCCGAGGCGCGCAACCTCGCCGGGGTCATCGCGGCCCGGCGCGGCGACGCGGAGAGGGCCGAGGACGAGCACCTGAAGGCGCTGGAGGCCGGCCGGGCGTGCGGGAGCCGGTACGAGGAGGCCGAGTCGCTGCGCTTCCTCGGCAGGTTGGCGGCGGACCGGGGCGCGGTCGACCTCGCCGCGGCACGGTGGCACGCGGCGCTGGAGCTGTACCGCGCGATGGGGTCGCCGCGGGCGGAGGAGGTCGCCGCGGAGCTGCGGTCGTCGGCCGCCCGCGGTTCCGGTGAGCCGTCGTGAGGCGCGGCGGCCGGCGGTAAGCCGTTCGGGCGCGTGGCAGGGGCGATTCCGGCCTATACGCTGACTCCCCGTCGACGGGGACAGGGAGGCGTGGTGCGTCGACGAAGACCCGGTCCGCCCGCGCTGGTCCTGCTGGCCTCCCTCGCGATCACGGGGTGCGCCCAGGAGCCGCCGGTGGCGCCCTTGGCGGCGGCCGCGGTGGCGAGTTCCACCGCCGCCCCCACCCCGGCGGCACGGCTGGGCGCGCAGCCGCTCGCCGGCCCGGCCGGCGGTGACGTGCGGCTCAGCGGTCAGGGTTACCCCGCCCACGGGCGGGTGGTGTTCACGTTCCACGGCCTCCGGGTGGGCGGCACGACGGCCGACGCGGCCGGGCGGTTCGCCGACGTGGCGGTCCGCGTGCCCGACTCGTTCGGCGACTCCGCCCCCGGCACGCAGGTCACAGTCGGGGCCACTTCGGGGCCCGTCCACGCCGAGACGCCGTTCGTCCTCACGCGCTAGGGCCTGGTACTCCCACCTGAGGTTTAGCGCTGGGTAGTTCAAACCGGCAGAGCGTGACGACCTGCACTACCGTCGGCTTGATCGGTTGTGCGGTGGTGCGCGGTGGTGTTCGCGGCTGTTGCTCAGGGAGGTGGGCGAAGGTGCCCGTGCTGGCCCAGGTGGATCTGAAGCTGGACGCCGGTCCGTTGGACTACGGCCTGTTGGCGATCTACTTCGTGTTCGTGCTCGGCATCGGCTTCCTGGCCCGCCGGTCGGTCTCGTCCAGCCTGGACTTCCTGCTCTCCGGCCGCTCGCTGCCGGCGTGGGTCACCGGCCTCGCGTTCATCTCCGCCAACCTCGGCGCGATCGAACTGCTCGGCATGGCGGCCAACGGCGCGCAGTACGGCATGGCGACCGTGCACTACTACTGGATCGGCGCGATCCCGGCCATGGTGTTCCTCGGCCTGGTGATGATGCCGTTCTACTACGGCTCGAAGGTGCGCAGCGTCCCCGAGTTCCTGCGCCGCCGCTTCGGCAAGGGCGCGCACCTGGTCAACGCGATCAGCTTCGCCGCCGCCCAGGTGCTGATCGCGGGCGTGAACCTGTACGCGCTGGCGTTCCTGCTGAACCTCATGCTCGGCTGGCCGATCCCGCTGTCGGTGGTCATCGCCGCGGCGATCGTGCTCACCTACACCGCGCTGGGCGGCCTGTCCGCGGCCATCTACAACGAGGTGCTCCAGTTCTTCGTGATCATCGCCGCGCTGCTGCCGCTGACGATCGTCGGCCTGCACAAGGTCGGCGGCTGGGACGGCCTGGTCGAGAAGGTCACCGGCGGACCGGGCGGGGCCGAGCAGCTGTCGTCCTGGCCGGCGACCGAGCTGACCGGCATCCAGAACCCGGTGCTGAGCGTCATCGGCATCGTGTTCGGCCTCGGGTTCGTGCTGTCGTTCGGCTACTGGACGACGAACTTCGCCGAGGTGCAGCGCGCGCTGTCGGCCAAGAGCATGTCGGCCGCGCGGCGCACGCCGATCATCGGCGCCTACCCCAAGGTGCTGATCCCGTTCGTGATCATCATCCCCGGCATCATCGCCGCGCTGGTCGTGCCGGAGATGGCGGCGCTCAAGGCCGGTGACGCGAACTCCGGCGTCGTCTACAACAACGCGCTGCCCGCGCTGATCGGCGACCTGCTGCCCAACGGCATGCTGGGCATCGCGATCACGGGCCTGCTGGCGTCGTTCATGGCGGGCGTCGCGGCGAACGTGTCGAGCTTCAACACGGTCTTCACCTACGACCTCTGGCAGGACTACGTCGTCAAGGACCGCCCGGACGAGTACTACCTGCGCGTCGGCAGGCTCGCCACGATCGGCGGCACGCTGGTCGCCATCGGCACCGCGTTCCTCGCCGCCGGCTACGGCAACATCATGGACTACATCCAGGCGCTGTTCTCGTTCTTCAACGCGCCGCTGTTCGCCACGTTCATCCTGGCGATGTTCTGGAAGCGGATGTCCGCGGCGGCGGGCTGGGCGGGCCTGGTGGCGGGCACGCTCGGCGCGGTCGCGGTGTTCGTGCTCGCCGAGACCGGGGTGCTCGACCTGCCGGGCCAGGGCGCGAGCTTCCTCGGCGCGGGCGTGGCGTTCGCCGTCGACATCGTGGTCAGCGTGGTGGTCACGACGTTCACCCGGCCGGTGCCGGAGGAACGGCTGGTCGGGCTGGTCTACAGCCTGACGCCCAAGGAGGACCGCCGGCACTCCACGACGGGCGAGGACGCCGGGTGGTACCGGTCGCCGGTGCTGCTGGGCGTCGGCGTGCTGGCGCTCACCGTCGTGCTCAACATCATCTTCGCCTGAGGGAGGGGTGGGTCGTCATGGCGCACAAGGCCGGTCTGTTCGACCTGCGACTGGTGATCGCGGTGCTCTTCGCCGTCTACGGCGTGGTGCTGCTGGTGGTCGGGCTCGGCTTCACCGACGAGTCCGACCTCGCGAAGGCGGACGGGCTCAACATCAACCTGTGGTCCGGGATCGGCATGATCGCCCTGTCCGCGGTGTTCGGCGCGTGGGCGGTGCTGCGGCCCGTCATCGTGCCGGACCCCGGCGCCGACCCCGGTGTCGACGTGCGCGGGGACGGTGACGTGGACGGGGGCGCTCAGCGCCGGGGGTAGACCGGGTTGAACGCCTCGATGGTCCACGTGTCGATCCGTCGGACGACGCGTCGGATGCGGTCGCGCATGGGGTGCTGCTCCTCTCGTTGTCATCGGGTCACCAGGTTCAGCGCGTCGATGTTCTGAATCGTTCCCGAGGGCTCTCGTGAGGACCAACACAGGGTTCCCCACACGAATGGCCGAATCGGTCGCTACCGTGCACGTCGTGCCCCGTCTCGTCGCCGTCCCGAGCGCGATCCTCAGCCTGGCCCTGCTGCTGGCCGGCTGTGTCGGCCCGGACCTCGCCAAGCAGAGGTTCCCGCGCACCACGATCCCGGCGAACGCGGAGAACGTCGCCGACCCGTCCGAGGACACCCCGGTGCCGGACGGGCAGCCGGTGGACCCGGCGTTCGCGCCCGACCGCATCCGCGTGACCGACCCGTGCGAACTGCTGGACGAGGACGTCCTGAAGCGGTTCGGCACGCCGGGCGACCGGTCGCGCAGCGGCTTCAGCCGGTGCTCCAACTTCATGGAGGACAAGGACGGCAAGGACCTCGCGGTCACGGTCGAGATCGGCCAGACCATGACGTCCGAGCTCAAGGAGGCCGACAAGCAGATCGGCGGCCTGCGCGCCCACGAGCAGACGCTGGAGGACAGCGCGTGCTTCGTCTCGGTGATCACCCAGGAGAAGCCGGGCCTCGGGATCACCGTGCAGATCGGCTACGAGCACGGCGACGCGTGCGCGCCCGGCCGCGAGATGGCCGAGTCGGTGGTCGCGCAGATCAAGGACGGCAAGGGCATCTTCCGGCCCGCCAAGGGCTCGCTCGTCACGCTCGACCCGTGCGCGCTGCCGGACCAGGCGACGGTCGACGCGGCCGCCGGTCCCGGTTACCGTGCGTATCCGTACGGCCTGCACACGTGCTCCTGGTTGGGTGACGACAAGGAGATCACGCTGGACTTCCGCGAGACGTTCATCCCCGACGACCGGGACTTCGACGACAAGCAGACCGAGGTCGACCTGGGCGGCGGGATCACCGGCTACCAGGTGTCCCGCAGCACGGCGTTCCCGTCGTGCGAGGTCAAGTGGGTGCAGTTGGAGGGCAACGACAACGAGGGCGAGGTCGTCGAGGTGAAGTCGGCCGGCCCTAAGACCGCGGAGTTCGACCGCTGCGCCGCCGCGGTGGCCTTCGCCAAGGCGGTGATCGGGAAGATCCCGAAGAGCTGAACGGGGGCTGACATCACCCCGTGTTACCCGTTACTGTCCGGTAACACCCGCGTTGTGCTTGTGCTTGGAGGGCCCGATGACGCAGACCGCTCCCACCACCTCCCCGCGGGCCGACGACGAGCAGCGGAGGTTCGCGTCCCTCGACCCGCGCACCGGTGAGGTCATCGCCCACCACCCCGTGGCGACCGAGGACGACGTGCGCGAGGCCGTGCGGGTGGCGCGGGACGCGTCGGTGTTCTGGTCCGGGCTGGGCTTCGACGGCCGGCGGGCCCGGCTGGACGCCTGGCGCAAGCTCCTGGTCAAGCGGCTGGACGAGGCGCAGGCGCTGATCAGCGCGGAGACCGGCAAGTCCGCCGACGACGCGCGGACCGAGCTGGCCCTGGTCATCGACCACCTGCACTGGGCCGCCAAGCACGCGCCGAAGGTGCTGGGCAAGCGCAAGGTCGCGCCCGGCATGCTCATGTACAACCACGCGGCGTCGCTGGAGTACCGGCCGCTGGGCGTGGTCGGCGTGATCGGGCCGTGGAACTACCCGGCGTTCACGCCGATGGGCTCCATCGCCTACGCGCTGGCCGCGGGCAACGCGGTGGTGTTCAAGCCCTCCGAGTTCACGCCGGGCGTCGGCGTGTTCCTGGCGTCGACGTTCGCCGAGGTCGTGCCGGAGTTCCCGGTGTTCCAGGTGGTGACCGGGTTCGGCGAGACCGGGGCGGCGCTGTGCGCGGCAGGCGTGGACAAGCTGGCGTTCACCGGCTCCACCCCGACCGGCAAGAAGGTCATGGCCGCGTGTGCCACGTCGTTGACGCCGGTGCTCGTGGAGTGCGGCGGCAAGGACCCGCTGATCGTGGCCGAGGACGCCGACGTGAAGGCGGCGGCCGACGGCGCGGTGTGGGGCGGGATCTTCAACTCCGGCCAGACGTGCGCGGGCGTGGAGCGGGTGTACGTGGCCGACGCCGTCTACGACGAGTTCATCGCGCTGGTGACGGCGAAGGCGTCGAAGCTGCGGCCCGGCGGCGAGCCGGGGGCCGACTTCGGGCCGATCACCATGCCGAAGCAGGTGGAGATCATCCAGTCGCACGTCGCCGACGCGTTGGAGCGGGGCGGCCGGGCGGTCGTGGGCGGGCTGGAGTCGATCCGGCCGCCGTACGTCGAGCCGGTGGTGCTGGTGGACGTGCCGGAGGACTCGACCGCGGTGACCGAGGAGACGTTCGGGCCGACGCTGGTCGTCAGCCGGGTCGCGGACGCCGACGAGGCCGTGCGGCGGGCCAACTCGCTCAGGTACGGGCTCGGCGCGACGGTGTACTCGCGCAACCGGGGCGAGGAGCTGGCGGACAAGCTGCGCTGCGGGATGGTGTCGATCAACTCGGTGCTGGCCTACGCGTCCGTGCCGGGCCTGCCGTTCGGCGGTGTCGGCGACTCCGGGTTCGGCCGCATCCACGGCGAGGACGGCCTCCGCGAGTTCACCTACGCCCACGCCGTGACGCGCAAGCGGTTCGGCGCGCTGCTCAACCCGATGACCTACGACCGGGGTTCCCGCACGATCCGCCACGTCCTCCGCCTGGTCCGCGTGCTCTACGGCCGCTAGGTCGGCCGCGCGCGGCGAGCCGAGCGGTCCGGCGACGGGGCGCAGGCGGGCCGGCCAGGGCCGCCGGCCGCCGACCCGGACCCGTCCGGATCCGGGTCGACGGTCATGCCGTCAGCTCGTCACGATCTTCTCGAGGTCGGTCAGCACCTCGTCGGCGGCGAGGACGCCGAGGCCGAGGAACCACGTCTCGTCGGCCACCGGCTTGGCGTGCCCGGCCTTCACGGCGCCGAGCGTCTGCCACAGCGGGCCGCCCAGGACCTGCTGCTGCGCGGTCTTGCCCTGGTCGCCGTACGTGCCGATGAGGATCCAGTCGGCGTCGGCCTTGCCGATCTCCTCGGTGCTGACCTCCACCGCGAGGTCGTCCACCTGGCTCACCGGCGGCTGGGGGATGCCCGCGTCGACGAGGATGGTGCCGATGAACGACTTCCTGGCGTACAGCCTGATCTTGCCGGGCATGAACCGCAGCATGGTCACGGTCGGCCGCTTGCCCAGCTTGCTCTCCAGTGCCTCACCGACCCGCTTGGCGCGCGCCTCGTAGTCGGAGAGCAGCTTCTCCGCCTCCTCGACCTTGTCGAGCGCCGCCGCGTTGAGCCGGAAGTTCTCCTTCCACGTGTAGCCGGGGCGTGCCGCGAACACGGTCGGCGCGATCTCCGACAGCTTCGGGTACTGCTGCTCGGCGCGCAGCTGTGAGCCGATGATCAGGTCCGGCTGGAGCTTGGCGATCGTCTCCAGGTTGAGGCTGGTGATGCCGCCGACGTTCTCGGGCGAGCCCGCCTTGTCGCCGACGTAGGTCGGCATCGTGGGCGCGCCGTCCGGGTAGGCGACGCCGACCGGTTCGATGCCGAGCGCGACCACGTTGTCCAGCTCGCCGCCGTCGAGGACGACCACGCGCTCCGGGCGCTTCTCGATCACCGTCTCGCCCATCGCGTGCTTGATCGTGCGGGGGAACCGGCCGGGCTGGGCGTCGGTGCCGAAACCGGCGCTCTTCTCGCCCGCCTGGCCGAACTCCGCTCCGCCCTGGGCCACGGCGGGCTTGTCGGTCGGCGTGTCGGCCTGGCCGCACGCGCTGAGGGTGAGTGCGGCGACGAGCAGGGCCGCGATCCGGGTTCTCGACACTTCGGCGGTTGCCACGCTAGGGGATTCCTCCGCTACTCCAGGTCACTGACCTGCTGTTCTTAGGATTGCCTCACCGTAGCTTCCGCTTTCCGGCACGCGTGCGGTGGAGTAGTAATGGGGTGATCAGCGTCGATCGGGAGGTCACCCGTGAAGAAGATCATCAACGATCCGGCGACGGTGGTGGTGGACGCGCTGCGCGGCATGGCGCTCGCCCACGCCGACCTGCTGGACGTCCAGTACGACCCGGCGCTGGTGGTGCGGGCGGACGCCCCGGTGTCCCGCAAGGTGGCCGTGATCTCGGGTGGCGGGTCCGGGCACGAGCCGCTGCACGGCGGGTTCGTCGGCCGGGGGATGCTCGACGCGGCCTGTCCCGGCGCGGTGTTCACCTCGCCGACGCCCGACCAGGTCGCGGCGGCCGTCACCCGCACCGACGGCGGCGCGGGCGCGCTGCTGGTCGTGAAGAACTACACCGGTGACGTGCTGAACTTCGAGACCGCGGCCGAACTCGCCGCCGCCGACGGCGTGGACGTGCGCACGGTCGTGATCGACGACGACGTCGCCGTGAAGGACTCGCTGTACACGGCGGGCCGGCGCGGCGTCGGCGGGACCGTGCTGCTGGAGAAGATCGTCGGCGCCGCCGCCGAGCGCGGGGTCGACCTCGACGGCTGCGAGGCGTTGGCGCGACGGGTGGTCGCGCAGGTCAGGTCGATGGGGTTGGCGCTGACCGCGTGCACCGTGCCGCACGCCGGCGAGCCGTCGTTCACCCTCGCCGACGACGAGATGGAACTGGGCATCGGCATCCACGGCGAGCCCGGCCGGCGGCGGGTGAAGGTCGAGTCGGCCGAGGCGCTGGTGCCCGCGCTGCTGGACCCGATCCTCGAAGATTTGCCGTTCGGCGAGGGCGACCGGGTGCTGCTGTTCACGAACTCGATGGGTGGCACGCCGCTGATCGAGCTGTACCTGGCGCACGGGATCGCGGAACGGCTCCTCGCCGAACGGGGGATCACGGTGGAACGGCGGCTGGTCGGTCCGTACGTCACGAGTCTGGAGATGCAGGGGATGAGCCTGACACTGCTCAAGCTGGACGACGAGATGGTGGAGCTGTGGGACGCGCCCGTGCACACCCCGGCGCTGCGGTGGGGCGTCTGATGGGGTGCACGGCAACGACGGTGGCGAGCGCGATGCGCGCGGTGGCGGTGGTCGTGGCGGAGCACCGCGACGAGCTGATCCGGCTGGACCGCGAGATCGGCGACGGCGACCACGGCGAGAACATGACCCGCGGGTTCACCGCGCTGGCGGCCAAGCTGGACGGTGACGTGCCCGCGTCGCCCGGCGCGGTGCTGCGGCTGGCGGCCACGACCCTGATCTCCACCGTCGGCGGCGCGGCCGGCCCGCTGTACGGCACGGCGTTCCTGCGGGCCGCCACGTCCGTCGGCGACGCGGCGGCGATCGACGGCCCGGCGGTCGCGGCGGCGTTGCGCGCGGCGTTGGAGGGCGTGGTGGCGCGGGGCAAGGCCGAGGTGGGGGACAAGACGATGGTGGACGCCCTCACGCCCGCCGGGGCGGCGGCGGAGTCCGCGGCGGCGAGCGGCGCGGGGGTGGCCGACGTGCTGCGCGCGGCG
>NZ_JBHTLK010000149.1:0-17231 GCF_042678885.1 Saccharothrix hoggarensis | reverse complement strand
CGAACTCACGGTTGAGAATCCCGACGTACGTCGCGTCGCCCAACTTGTTCGCGGCCACGGCCGTGCCGAAGTACCGGCCGCTCTGCGCCGCCGACGCGCCGAGCGTGGTGGCGGCGTTCGCGGACGTCGTCGCGACGAGAACCGCCGCGCTCGCCGTGGCGGTCACGACCGCCGACACGAGCACGGCTCGTGACACTGACCTCGATGTCAGTTTCATCTGGTGGCACCTTCTGCGAGCACCCGCCGCTTCGCGGGTGGAGGGCTGGACCCGGTGACCGAGAAGGCGGCTCGATCGGGGTCAACGTGGAGTTGTCCGGCCTGAAACTTTTAGCAGTATCAACCGAAACAGATCGGTCTGGCAAGCACCGAAATTGCGCCTGCTCGACCGACCTGGCGCGTCCGTCACAATCCCGACGTCCAGCCGGAGCACTCACTCGGCGTGACGCCCACCCGGCCGCCGACGGCGCAGGCGCGCAAGAAACCCCAGTTGAGATGCGACGACGCGCACGTTCCGGCCATCGGCGCGCACGGGCGCGCAACCGTCCACACGACACAGAAGCGGCCCCGAAAGGCTACGCAAACAATTCGCAAGTTTCGGTTACGCAGATGCGGGCTCATCGCGGAAGACGCCGTGTGACACACCTCGACTACGACAGATGACGCAGTCGGCATTCATCCTCGGCGCATTACCGCCACCGCCACCGCGGAACTCCTACCAAGGTGATGACAACCCGCTTCCACGCGGAACCTTGACGCCACAGCATCGCACTGCCACCATTGCGCCCGAAATGTTTGCGTAAACATCTTCGTCGGTCACCACCGGTCTTCCGCCGCCCCACCCGCCGCCCGCGATCACAGCCGGTGATGTTTGCGCAACCACGCCGAGGAGCACCGGTAGCGCCCACGCGGCGCGAGTGAGCAGCGCAGTGCACCCCGCGACCTGCGATCCAGGGACGGTGGGTGGGTGCGACCGGCCGGGTGCTCCTCCGGGTTCCACCGACAAGCTCCCGCCTCCGAGAAGGTCCCGCCGTGATCAGACACCGCCGTCGCACCGTGCTCACCGCCGTCTCCGGCGCGCTCGCGCTCGTCCTCGCCGCCTGCGGCTCCGACGACACCGGGGCCGCGCCGCAGCGGTTCACCGCCGCGGACGTCCAGGCCGCGCTGGACGCGGGCGGCACGATCGAGGTGTGGGCGTGGGAGCCGACGCTGGAGGAGGTCGTCGCCGGGTTCGAGGCGAAGTACCCGAGGGTGGAGGTGGAGCTGCGGAACGCGGGCACCGGCAACGACCAGTACACCGCCCTCCAGGACGCGATCGCGGCCGGCTCGGGCGTGCCGGACGTGGCGCAGGTCGAGTACTACGCGCTGCCGCAGTTCGCGCTGGCCAGGTCGGTGACCGACCTGACGTCGTTCGAGGCGGACAAGCTCGTCGGCGAGTTCACACCGGGCCCGCGGTCGTCGGTCCAGACCGGAGGCGGCCTCCACGGCCTGCCGATGGACTCGGGCCCGATGGCGTTGTTCTACAACGAGGAGCTGTTCGACGAGCACGACGTCGCGGTGCCCAAGACCTGGGCCGAGTACGTCGCGGCCGCCCGCGCGCTGCACGCGGCGGACCCGGACGTCTTCATCACCAACGACACCGGTGACGCGGGCTTCACGACCAGCATGATCTGGCAGGCGGGCGGCAGGCCGTTCCGGGTCGACGGCGCCAAGGTGCGGATCGACCTGGCCGACGACCCCGGCGTCGAGCGCTACACCCAGCTGTGGCAGCAGCTCATCAGCGAGAAGCTGGTGGCGCCCGTGGCGTCGTGGAGCGACGAGTGGTTCGAGGCCCTGGGTTCCGGCCGCATCGCCACGCTGGTGACCGGCGCGTGGATGCCGGCCAACCTGCAGTCGGGCGTCGAGTCGGGCGCGGGCAAGTGGCGCGTGGCGCCGCTGCCCCAGTGGGACGCGGGCGACAAGGCCGGCGCGGAGAACGGCGGCAGCGCGCTGTCCATCCCGGCCGCGAGCGACAACAAGGCGTTGGCCTACGCGTTCCTCAGGTACGCCACCCTGGAAGACGGCGTGGGGCTGCGCGTGGCCGGCGGCGCGTTCCCGGCCACCACCGCCGAGCTGTCGTCCCCGGAGTTCCTGGGCGCCGAGTTCCCCTACTTCGGCGGCCAGAAGGCGAACGCGATCTTCGCCCAGGAGGCGCGCAACGTCGTGAAGGGCTGGTCGTACCTGCCGTTCCAGGTGTACGCCAACAGCATCTTCGCCGACACCGCCGGCAAGGCGTACACCTCGGGCACCTCCCTGTACGACGGGTTGAGCAGCTGGCAGGAGGCGTCCGTCGAGTACGGCAGGAGGCAGGGCCTGACGATCGGGTCCTAGGACCGCGCGGGGTGCCACGAGGGGTCGAGGGCTCCCGGTCACGTCGACCGGGAGCCCTCGACGTTCACGCCCCGGACGTCACAGCGCGCGCTCCAGGTGTTCGGACAGCAGCCGGACGAACCGGGCCGGGTCGGGCAGGTCTCCGCCCTCGGCCAGCAGCGCCATGCCGTGCAGCAGCTCGGCCGACTCCGCCAGCCCGCCGTGGTCCTCGCGGGAGGAGAACGCCTTGTGCAGGCCGGCGACCAGCGGGTGGTCCGGGTTCAGCTCGAGGATGCGCTTGACCGGCGGCAGCTCCTGCCCCATCGCCCGGTACATCTTCTCCAGGGTCGGGGTCAGGTCGTGGGCGTCGCCGACGACGCACGCGGGCGAGGTGGTCAGGCGCGACGACAGCCGCACCTCCTTCACCTTGTCGCCGAGCGCGGTGGTCATCCACGCCAGCAGGTCGGCGAAGTCCTTCTGCCGCTCCTCGGCCTGCGCCTTCTCCTCCTCCGTCTCCAGGTCGACCTGGCCCTTGGCGATCGACTGGAACGTCTTGCCGCCGTACCCCGGCACGGCGTCGACCCACATCTCGTCGATCGGGTCGGTGAGGATCAGCACCTCGAAGCCCTTGGCGCGCAGCGCTTCCAGGTGCGGCGAGTTCTCCACGGTGGCCCGCGAGTCGCCGGTCATGTAGTAGACGTGCTGCTGGTCGTCCTTCATCCGCTCGACGTACGCGGCGAGCGTGGTCGGCTCCTCGGCGTCGTGCGTGGACGCGAACGAGGCGACGTCCAGGATCGCGTCGCGGTTCTCGGGGTCGCTGAGCAGGCCCTCCTTGACCGCGGCGCCGAACTCGCGCCAGAACGTGGCGTACGACTCGGGCTTGTCCGCCATCAGCGACTTGACGGTCGACAGGACCTTCTTCACCAGGCGGCGGCGCACGAGCTGGATCTGGCGGTCGTGCTGGAGCAGCTCGCGCGACACGTTGAGCGACAGGTCGTGCGCGTCCACGACACCCTTGACGAACCGGAGGTACTCCGGCATCAGCTCTTCGCAGTCGTCCATGATGAAGACGCGCTTGACGTAGAGCTGCACGCCGCGCTTGCGCTCGCGCATGAAGAGGTCGAGCGGGGCCTGCGACGGGATGAACAGCAGCGCCTGGTACTCGAAGACGCCCTCGCCGTGCATGCGGATCGTCTCGAGCGGCTTGTTCCAGTCGTGGCTGACGTGCCGGTAGAACTCGGCGTACTCGTCCTCGCTGACGTCGGAGGCGGGCCGCGCCCACAGCGCCTTGCGCGAGTTGATCGTCTGGGGCTCGGCGTCGTCGCCCTCGCCCGCGGCCATCCGGATCGGCCAGGTGATGAAGTCCGCGTAGCGCTTGACGATCTCGGTGATCTTGGCGGTGGACGTGTAGTCGGCGAGGTGGTCCTCGGCGTCGGCCGGCTTGAGGTGGAGGGTGACGGCGGTGCCCTGCGGCGCGTCGGCGACGTCCTCGATCGTGTAGGTGCCCTCGCCGGTGGACTCCCACCGGACGCCCTCGGCGGACCGCGGGTGCCTGGTCACGAGCGTGACCTTGTCGGCGACCATGAACGACGAGTAGAAGCCGATGCCGAACTGGCCGATCAGGTCCTGCGAGGCGGCGTCCTGGCTCTCCTTCAGCTTCTGGAGGAACTCCGCCGTGCCGGACTTCGCGATCGTGCCGATCAGGCCGATCACGTCGTCGCGGGTCATGCCGATGCCGTTGTCCCGGATCGTGAGGGTCCGCTCCGCCCGGTCGACCTCGATCGCGATGTGGAGGTCCGACGTGTCCGCGACCAGGTCCTTGTCGCGGAACGTCTCCAACCTCAGCTTGTCCAACGCGTCGGAGGCGTTGGACACGAGCTCGCGCAGGAACGTGTCCTTGTTCGAGTACACCGAG
This sequence comes from Saccharothrix hoggarensis, assembly GCF_042678885.1. Classification (GTDB taxonomy): domain Bacteria; phylum Actinomycetota; class Actinomycetes; order Mycobacteriales; family Pseudonocardiaceae; genus Actinosynnema; species Actinosynnema hoggarensis. The sequence goes on along the minus strand of NZ_JBHTLK010000149.1, from coordinate 12,970 downwards.
TGGATCATCAGCCGGAGCAGCTGACGCGCCTCTGACTGGAACTCCAGCGTTTCCACGTTCTTCCTTTCCATCCGATCGGGCCGACGTTCGTCCGACCTGTGATCGTATCCATTCTCCGACCCACGACGCCCAACCCGCGCACGCCTCACGTCCGTGCTCGGCCGGGTGCGTCTTCCGGACGACGTGCGGACCGCGGAAGGGCTCGGCACGCGGGGCTCGCCACGCGGGGTCCGGCCGCCGCGCTACGGCCGCGGGGCGTCGTCGGACCAGGTGTAGGTGGGCGGCCGGTAGGCGCGGCAGCGGTCGAGGAGGCGGCCCAGGTCGTCGTCGACCAGCAGCATGTCGCGGTACGGCGGCTTCAGGAACCCCTCCTCGACCATGTGGTCGACCATCCGGAGCAGGTGCGTGAAGTAGCCGTCCACGTCGAGCAGGGCGACCGGTTTGGCGTGCAGGCCCAGCTGCGCCCACGTCCAGACCTCGAAGAACTCCTCCAACGTGCCCGCGCCGCCCGGCAGCGTGATGAACGCGTCGGCCGACTCCGCCATCAACGCCTTGCGCTCGTGCATCGACTCGACCACGTGCAGCCTGGTCAGCCCCTGGTGCGCGACCTCCCACCCGACCAGGCTGCGCGGGACCACGCCGACCACCGACCCACCCGCCGACAGCGCGCTGTCGGCGAGCGCGCCCATCGTGCCGACCCGGCCGCCGCCGTACACGACCTCGATCCCCTGCTCGGCCAGCGTGCGGCCGACCTGTGCCGCCACCTCCACATGCCGCACCCGCCCGCTGGACGAGCCGCAGAACACGCACACCCTCATGCGGACACGGTAGGGGCGGGTCAGCGGCCGAGCCCGGCGCCCCCGTTGACGCCGAGGACCTGCCCGGTGACGTGGCCGGCCTCCGGCGAGGTCAGGAACACCACGGCGGCGGCCACGTCGGCGGGCTTGCCGGCGCGGCCGTTCGCGGGCTGCCCGACCAGCTTGCGCCGCCGTTCCCCGGAGAGCGGGCCGCCGAAGAACTCCGTCTCCTCGGTGACGCCCGGCGAGACGACGTTGACCGTGATGCCGCGCCCGCCCAGCGAGAACGCGAGGTCCGCGGTCCACGCCTCGACCGCCGCCTTGGCCGCGCCGTAGCTGCCGGAACCGCGGCGGGCCGCGATGGAGCCGATCGTGACCACCCTGGCGTCGTCGGCGAGCCGGGGTTCCAGCGCCGTGGTGACCAGCACGGCGCTGAGCACGTTGGCCTCGAAGTTCGCCAGCCACAGCTCCCGCACGTCCGCCAGGCCGTCCGGCGCGGGACGGCGGCGCGCCACGTTGCCGCCCGCGTTGTTGACCAGCACGTCCACCCGCTCGGGCAGGTCCGCCAACGCCGCCTGGACGGCCGCCGGGTCGGCGGCGTCGAAGGACACCGCCCGCGCGCCGATCTCGGCCGCCGCGGCGGCGAGCACGTCGGCCCGCCGACCGGTGACCACGACGTCGAGGCCCTGCTTCACGAGGTCGGCGGCCACCGCCCTGCCGATGCCCGTCCCACCCCCGGTCACGACTGCTGTTCTCGTCATGCCAAGGTCTTATCAGCGGGTTCCGGCCGGGTCGATCCGCTCGTCGGCCCAATAATGCGCAGGATTGTTCACATCCGTGATTTGTTCACACTCTTGATTCGCATTTTCCGCCCTTGGTGGAGTTGACCGCCGGAAATGTGGCGCTGTGTGCAGCGGAAACACCGGAAATGTCCCGCGTTCAGCCTTCAGTGGCACGCCATCGAACGATCCCAGGTAACCGCGCCCGCGCACTATCGTCCACATGACGGTGTGTGATCCGCTGTTCACGGAGGTGTGTTGTGCAGGTCCGACCTTGGCTCGTCCTCGCCCTCGCGGGTGGTCTCCTGGGCGCCGACCACGTCCGCACCGACGAGGCGACGGTGGAGGTGGTCGCCAAGCGGGGCCTCATGTCCGCGCCCGCGGCGCCCGCGGTCGGCGGTGGTTTCGTCAGCGGCGGCGACCTGTTCGCGGCCGACGGCACGACGCGGGTCGGCGAGGGCCATTCGCACTGCGGCGTGGTGAAGGTGACGGTGGACGTGCCGCCCGCGGTGACCACGCACTGCACGTCCACGTTCCGCCTGGCCGACGGCGAACTGCACCTCTCCGGCATGCGCACGTACAAGAGCATCGCGGCCGGTTTCGGCGACGCGACGATGGCGATCACCGGCGGCACCGGCGCCTACGCCAACGCGCGCGGCGAGGGCAAGGCGGTGCGCTCCGACTCGGCGGACGTGGCGTACGAGTTCACCTTCACGATCACCGACGGCTGAGCGGGACGGCTCAGCCGACCCGGAGTTCGCCGGTCACCGGCACGAGCGGTGACCGGCGGTTGTCCACGACCACGAGCGACGGCCGGCCGCCGTCACGTCGGTCGCCCTCACGCCTGCCGCCATCGCGGTTGTCGCCGTCACGTCGGTCGCCGTCGCGCCACTGGCCGCCCGCCAACGGGATGGTCGCCACGCCGGGCGCGGGGCCGCGGGTCCAGTCCAGCACCCCGGCCATCGTCGCCAACCGGGTGGTCGCCAGCACCTCGCGGACCGACGTGGTCGAGTCCGCCGCGCCCACGGCGTGCGTCGCCACCTCGAACAGCGCGTGGGCCAGCCCCAGCGGTTGCAGCCAGGGCGAGCCGGTGGCCTCCTCGTACGCGCGCACGAGGTCGCGCGGCGTGCGCCCGCCGCCGACGTGGTCGTGCTCCGGCGTCCACGACACGATCGTCGCCACGCCGTCCAGCCCGTGCCGGGCCACGCCGAACGGGTAGGTCAGCCAGCGCGAGCACGTCACCAGCCGGGGTCGCCGGGCGCGCACCACCGCGGCGAGGTCGGCGGCGGTCGCGGCGCTGGTGACCACCTCGACGTCGCCGACCTCCGGCACCACGCCGCTGGACTCCCGGTACGGCAGGTCGACCAGCGCGTGCCCGCGCGCGGCGGCCACCGGCCGGAACCACCGCCGCAGCGCCGCGCCCTGCGTGCCGTCGTTCCACACGCACCCGACCACGCGCGCCGGGCCCAGGTGCTCCCACAGGTCCGCGAACACGGACGCGATGTCGTCCACGCCCCAGCAGAAGTGGAACGCCCAGCCCGGTCGCCGCCGGTCGGAGGCGAACACCTGCCACGGCAGCGTCGTGGACACGCACGGCACCTCGTGCTCGGCGCAGGCGTCCACGACGGCGGGCAGCGTCGCCGTGCCGCCCAACGTCACCACGACCCGCACCCCGGCCTCGACCAGCGACAAGGTCGCCGCGCGGGCGCCCTCGGCGGTCGAGCCGCTGTCCCGCAGCACCACGTCCGCGGGCCACGGCAGGGCGCGCGCGACGAACTCCAACGGGGCGCCGAGCGGCGCCAACCTCCCGGTCGCCGCGAGGACGACCCCGATCATGGGGCGGGGCACGGCGGCAACCTATCCACATCCCCGGTTCCACGATCGGGCGAACCCCCGGTCCGCAGGCCGGCGGTCGGCCCACCCGGCTTCGACCACGGGATCGTCGAACGCGTTCGACGATCCCGTCGAACGCCGCGCCGAATTCCCGTCGAACAATTCGAATGGATACGCGAAGTCCGCATTGCCGTGTCGCGTGGACCGTCGATCAGCGTCGAAACTCTTGCCTTGCCCATCCCGTGCCGTCAACATCATGGCGAGGCAGCGCGGGAACACGTCGCCGCGCCTGTTCGCGCCCGGTTCCCTCCCCTTCCGCTGCCGCCGGCGATCAACGAGGAGCGTCATGTCCGATGTTCGTGGCAGGTTGAGAAAGATTCGTCGGCGGGTGGGACTGCTGGCGAGCGGAATGGCCACGTTGCTCGCGGGCATGGGCGTTGTCGCCGTGACGAACGCCGAGGCGGCCGCGGGCTGCAAGGTGGTGTACTCCGTCCCGAGCCAGTGGCAGGGCGGCTTCACCGGCAACGTCGCCGTGACGAACCTCGGCGACCCCGTCAGCGGCTGGCGGCTGACCTGGGCGTTCCCGTCCGGCCAGACCGTCACCCAGGCGTGGAACGCCACGGTCACCACGTCGGGCAGCCAGGTCACCGCGACCAACGCGAGCTACAACGCCAACATCGCCACCAACGGCACGGTGTCGTTCGGCTTCAACGGCTCGTGGACGGGCAGCAACACCGCGCCCACGTCGTTCGCGCTCAACGGTGTCACGTGCACCGGCGGCACCGCGACCACCACCACGACGACCACCACCACTCCCCCGCCGACCGATGACGCGATGGCGGCGACCGCCGCCATGCAGCCCGGCTGGAACCTCGGCAACTCGCTCGACGCCACCGGCAGCGACGAGACGTCGTGGGGCAACCCGCGCGTCACCGCCGCGCTGCTCGACAACATCCGCGCGCAGGGCTTCAACAGCATCCGCATCCCGGTGACGTGGGGCCAGCACCAGGGGCCCGCTCCGGGCTACACCATCGACCCGGCGTACATGGCGCGCGTCAAGGAGGTCGTCGACTGGGCGTTGGCGGACGGCTTCTACGTGATGGTGAACATCCACCACGACTCGTGGCAGTGGATCGCGAACATGCCCGCCGACCGCGCCGGCGTGCTCGCCCGCTACAACGCCGCGTGGACGCAGATCGCGACGACGTTCCGCGACTCGTCGCCGAAGCTGGTGCTGGAGAGCGTCAACGAGCCGCAGTTCAGCAACAGCTCCGGCGCCGCGCAGAACGCCGAGCTGCTGCACGAGCTGAACACGTCGTTCCACGGCATCGTGCGCCGGTCCGGCGGCGCCAACGCGACCCGCCTGCTGGTGCTGCCGACCCTGCACACGTCGGCCGACCAGGCCCGCATCGACGAGCTGACCACCACGCTCACCGCGCTGAAGGACCCGCGGATCATCGCGACGGTCCACTTCTACGGCTACTGGCCGTTCAGCGTGAACGTGGCGGGCGGCACGCGGTTCGACGCCGTCGCCCAGAAGGACCTGACCGACTCGTTCGACCGCGTGCACGACTCGCTCGTGGCGAAGGGCATCCCGGTCATCATCGGCGAGTACGGCCTGCTCGGCTTCGACCGGCACACCGGCACCATCCAGCAGGGCGAGAAGCTGAAGTTCTTCGAGTTCCTCGGCCACTACGCCCGCGCCAAGAAGATCACCACCATGCTGTGGGACAACGGCCAGCACTTCGGCCGCACGTCGTTCCAGTGGAGCGACCCGGAGCTGTTCGCGCAGATCAAGTCGAGCTGGACGACCCGGTCCGGCACGGCGTCGTCGGACCAGGTGTTCAGCGCCCGGTCGTCGGCGATCACCGACAAGTCGCTCACGCTCAACCTGAACGGCACGTCGTTCCTCGGCCTGCGCCACGGCACGACGGACCTGGTGCGCGGCACCGACTACACCGTCACGGGCGACCAGCTGACGATCACCGCGTCCGCGATCACCCGGTTGAGCGGATCGCGGGCGTACGGCACCAACGCGACGCTGTCCGCGCGGTTCTCGCAGGGCGTGCCGTGGCGGATCAACCTGATCACCCACGACACGCCGGTCCTGCAGAACGCGACCGGCACGACCAGCGCGTTCGCCATCCCGACCGCGTTCCGCGGCGACCAGCTCGCCACGATGGAGGCCAAGTACGCGGACGGCAGCAACGCCGGACCGCACAACTGGACGTCGTACAAGGAGTTCGACCGGGCGTTCGCGCCGAACTACACCACGAACGTGACGACCCTGACGTCGGACTTCTTCGCCGAGGTCGCGGACGGCGCGCGGGTGACGCTCACGTTCCACTACTGGAGCGGCGCGAAGGTGACCTACCACGTCACCCGGACCGGGACCTCGGTCACCGGCACGACCAGCTGACCTGCCCTGCGGCGAACCCCGGCGGACCGGAGCACACGCTCCGGCCCCCCGGCCGCATTCCCAGGGGAGGACGGCGGTGCCGCACCAGTTCCCGGCGCCCACGGGACCGCGCCCCCGCGGTGGAACGCTCAGCCGCCGATCGCGGCGAGCACGTCCCGGCACAACCGCACCAGCTCCTCGTCGGCACGCACCTGGTCGCTGCTCCACCCGGTCTCCCTCAGCGTGTGCCGCCGGGTGCGGGCCAGTTCGTCACGCGGCAGCGGGACGGCGGGCGCCGCGGCGGGGCCCATGACGGCCAGGCAGCGGACAGCCGGGACGCGGAGGTGCGGGTTCACCGGCCACACCGCCGTCAAGAGCGGCAGCGCGGCGTCCGCGTCGCCGGTGGCGTGCCACAACGCCTCGGGGACGTGCAGCCGCACCCAGCCGTGGTCGTCCAGCCGGTCGAGCAGCGCCCGCAGCCGCGGGACGTGCGCCGCGGCGGCCCCTCCCAGCTCGGCCATCGAACTGCCGGCCGAGGCTACCGGCCGCGTCCGGCCCCGGCGGCCGGGTTTATCCGGTTGCGCCGCTTCCGCCCGCCCGCCGACGATCGCGCCCATGACGGGTGACGGCGAGGTTCGGCGGGAGTTCGGCTGGTCGGACATGTGGGTCGGTCCGGAGGACGATCCGCGCGAGGCCGGTGGTCCGTACGCCGGGGAGCGCGAAACCCTGGCGCGCTACCTGCGGAACCAGCGGTTGACGTTGGAGCTGAAGTGCGCCGGGCTGGACGCCGAGGGCTTGGCGCGCCGGTCCGTGCCGCCGTCGGACCTGTCGCTGCTCGGGCTCGTGCGGCACCTGGCGGAGGTCGTGCAGCACTGGTTCCGGCGGGTGATGGCCGGTGAGGACGTGGTGCCGCACTACACGTCGGCGGAGGTCGCGTTCGGCGGTGCGACGGCCGACCCGGACGTGGTGCGGGACGCGTGGGCCACCTGGCGGGCGGAGGTCGCGTTCGCCGAGCGGTTCGTGGCCGAGGCGCCCGACCTGGACGTCCTCGGCGCCGGCGACCCTGACCACGCGCCGATCCCGTTGCGGGAGGTGGTCGTCCACCTGGTCGAGGAGTACGCGCGGCACAACGGTCACGCCGACCTCCTCCGCGAGCGGATCGACGGGAGGGTGGGTCAGTAGGGCGGGACCGTTGCCACGTAACGGTGTCCGGCGCGCGCGGTGAAGGTGGCCGCGTCGCCGTCCACGCTCGCCGGCACCGGCTGCCCGGTCCGCTCGTCCACCAGCCGGAAGTCCGCGCGGAACAGGGGGCCGCGAACGGTGACGGGACCGTCCTGCCCCGTGGCCAGTGCGATCTCCCGCGCCACACCGCCGGACCAGCGCACGTCGACCGTGACGTCACCGCGCGCCCGGAGGCCGGCGCACGAGCCGTCGCGCCACTCCCCCGGCAACGCGGGCAGCACGTGCACCACGCCGTCCTGGCTCTGCAGCAGCATCTCCGCCACACCGGACGTCGCCCCGAAGTTGCCGTCGAGCTGGAACGGCGGGTGCGTGTCCCACAGGTTCGCGGTGGTGCTGCCGATCAGCTGCTCGGCCAGCACCCGGTGCGCGTGGTCGCCGTCGAGCAGCCGCGCCCAGAAGTTGATCTTCCACGCCTTGCTCCACCCGGTGCCGCCGTCGCCGCGCGCGGTGAGCGAGGTCTTCGCGGCGGCGGCGAGGTCGGGGGTCCGGAGCGGGCTGATGGCGTTGCCGGGGAACAGCGCGAACAGGTGCGACACGTGCCGGTGGGTGTTGCCGGGGTCGTCCAGGTCGTCCTTCCACTCCTGCAACTGGCCCCACGAGCCGATCCGCGTGCCGGGGTCGAGCCGGTCGAGCGCCGCGCGCACCTCCGCCCCGAACGCCGTGTCGCCCACGTCGTCGGCGGTGGAGACGACGTTGGCGAACAGCTGCCGGACGATCTGCTGCGACATCGCCGGACCCGCCGAGAAGTCGCCGTGCTCGGGCGAGTAGCCGGGCGACACGACCAGCGTGCCGTCACGGTGGTCGACGACGAGCCCGTCCAGCCAGAACCGGGCCAGCTCCCGCATCACGGGGTACGCCCGCTCGCGCAGGAACCGGCGGTCGCCGGTGAACAGGTAGTGCTCGTAGTAGTGCTGCGCGAGCCACGCGCCCGCCTCGGGGAACCAGAACGCGGTCGCCCAGTCGTGCACACCGGTGAAGCCGAACGGGTTCGTCTCGTTGTTGACGACCCAGCCGCGGGAACCGTGCAGCTCCCGCGCGGTCACCGCGCCGGGTTCGCGCAGCGCGTCCACGAACGAGAACAGCGGCGCGGTGGTCTCGGAGAGGTTCGTCGTCTCGGCGGGCCAGTAGTTCATCTGGAGGTTGATGTTCACGTGGTAGTCGGCGCTCCACGGCGGCGACACCGAGTTGTTCCAGACGCCCTGCAGGTTCGCGGGCAGCGTTCCCTGCCGTGAGGACGAGATCAGCAGGTAGCGGCCGTACTGGAAGTACAGGGCTTCCAGGGCGCGCCGGTCGGACGGCGACGCGGTGGCGTAACCGCGCAGGAGCTCGTCGGTCGGCACGTCCACCGGTCGTTGCCCGAGGTCGAGCCGGACGCGGTCGAACAGCTCGCGGTAGTCGCGCTCGTGCGCGTCGAGGAGCCGTGCCCAGCCCTTCGCGGACGCGGCGTCGACCGTCTCCGTCACGCGCCGGTGCGGGTCGGGGCCGCGGTAGGTCGGGTACGCGTCGGCGTAGTCCGTGCCGGCCGCGAACACGAGGACCGCGCTGTCGGCGCCCGCGACGGTGATCGAGCCGTCGGGGTGGTCGGTGCGCGTGCCGCCCTCGGTGAGCACTTGGAGTTGCGATTCGAACCGCATCCCGTTGTCGTGCAACGCGCCGGTGGAGGTGGAACGGCCGCCGCTCGCCGTGGTGGTCCTGGTGCGGTTGTCGGGCGCGGTGATCGAGGCGGTGAACCCGATCCGGCCGGGACGGTCGGCCGACAGCCGGGCGACGATCACGCCGTCGACGGCGGTGGCGAAGTACTCCCTGAGGTGCCACACGCCGTCGGCCCGGTACGACACGGAGGCGACCGCGCGGGTCAGGTCGAGGTCACGCCGGTAGTCGGCGACCTCGGCGGGCGGGTCGGCGAGGTCCAGCACGAGTTCGCCGAACGGCTGGTACGCGCCGAACCCCCGGCGACGCTGCCCCAATGCGTCCGCGACGACCTCGGGCGCGGCCCGGCCGTCCCGGTCTACCAGCTCCCGGACGTGGCGCAGCGCGTCGGGGCGCGGGCCGGTCCAGTTGCCGAAGTCGTAGCCCTCCGCCGAGCCGGGCCCGCCCGTCCAGAGCGTCTTCTCGTTGAGCTGGACGCGCTCGCGCGCCACCGTGCCGAAGACACCGCCGCCGAGCGCGCCGTTGCCGATGGGCAGCGACTCGCGCTCCCAGTCGGTGGCGGGCTCGTCGTACCAGAGCGTCAGCGTCCGGGGGTCCGCACTCGCACGCATACGCTTCCTCCACCGCCGGGCCATCGCGGTGACGCTAACAAGACATCCGAAGTGTGGGAAGCCCCAAGGCGCTCGTTAGGCTGAGGCGAGGCGATCGACCGTCGATACATCGGATGTGTGATGGGTCGGTGTCACCCGTGACGGTGGATTGCGGGGTCGGCGCGCGGGAAGCCCCGGAGGAACGCCGAGCCGGAGGAGCAGCCGTGGACCGTGAGATCCGGTCGCGCTTCGACTACCGGCGGCCGGTCGACGTGGACGACGCGGTCGCCGCCACCGCCTGGCCGGGCGTCGAGTTCATCGCCGGCGGCACGAACCTGGTCGACCACCTGAAGCGGGGCCTGGCCGCGCCGGAGGTGCTGGTCGACGTCACGGGGCTGCCGCTGGACTCGGTCGAGGAGCTGCCGGACGGCGGGCTGCGGATCGGCGCGACCGTGCGCAACAGCGCCCTGGCGGCGCACCCGGTGGTGCGGCGGGACTACCCGGTGCTGGCGCGGGCGCTGCTGTCCGGCGCGTCCCCGCAGATCCGCAACCTCGCCACGACCGGCGGCAACCTGCTGCAACGCACCCGGTGCGCGTACTTCCGGGACCTGTCGAGCCCGTGCGGCAAGCGCGAGCCGGGGACGGGGTGCTCGGCGCTCGGCGGCTGCACGCGCCACCACGCGATCCTGGGCGCGTCCGCGCACTGCGTCGCCACGCACCCGTCCGACATGGCGGTCGCGATGGCCGCGCTCGACGCCGAGGTGCACGTGCTCGGCCCGGACGGCAGGCGGACGGTCCCGCTGGTCGAGCTGCACCGGCTGCCCGGCGACGAGCCGCACCGCGACACCGTGCTGTCCCGCTCGGACCTGATCACGTCGGTCGACCTGCCGCCGCTGCCGCCGGGCGCGCGGTCGGGGTACCTGAAGGTCCGGGACCGGGCGGAGTTCGCGTTCGCGCTGGTGTCCGCGGCGGTGGTGCTGCGGGTCGAGGACGGGGTCGTGGCCGACGTGCGGATCGCGCTGGGCGGCGTGGCGCACAAGCCGTGGCGGGCGCGGCGGGCGGAGGACGTGCTGCACGGGGCGCCGCCGGGCGAGGAGGCGTTCCGACGCGCGGCGGAGGAGGAGCTGGCGGCGGCGAGACCGTTGGCGGGCAACGGTTTCAAGGTTCCGCTGACCCGGAACGTGATGGTGTCCGCGCTGCTCGCCGTGTCCGCCGAGCGGCGATGACGGTCGCCGCGCGTGGTCAGGGCAGCAGCACGTCGAGGAACGGGTTGCTGAACACGCGGTGCGGGTCGCACGCGTGGAGGGTGGCGAGCGCGGCGTCCCACGACGGGTTCGGGCCCTGGCGGTAGGAGTCGGGGACGGTGGCGGTCAGCACCTCGGGGTCGGCCCACGCCGCCTCGGTCGTGTAGCCCCAGCCCTTGGACCACTCGACGCGGGTCGCCGCGTACGCGCCGGTGTACCGGGTGAGGAAGAACCGCTCCAGCTCGCGGTAGAACGCCGCCGCGCCGGGCGCGGTCGGGAACGTCAGCACGTCGAACCACACGGCGACGTCCCACTCCGGGTGGTCCTCGCGGGGCCGCACGGCCGACAGCGCGGGCGGTCGCGCGCCAGGCACGTCGACGTGCGCCGGGTCGTCCAGCCCGCCGACGCGGATCTCCACCTGCCCCGTCACGGGAACAGGCCGCGGTCCGCGTGCGCCGCGAGGAGGTCCTGGTAGAACGTCGCGAAGTCGCTCACGACGCGCTGTAGCTCGGCCCGGCTGGTCAGCACCGCGCACCCGTTCGCGGTGTCGCGCAGGGTGGTCGGCTTGACGTGGAGCAGCAGGTTCTTCGACGCGCCCCACAGGTCGGTGGCGAGGGTGGCGGTCAGCCCCGCCCAGTTCTCGTACCCCTGGCGGTGCAGGTCGACGTCCGGCGGGAACTCCGGCGGCGGGTCGCCCCCGCCGTCGCCCGGCGTCACGACCCCGGCCGGCAGCCACGCGACGGCGGACGCGGCGAGGAAGTTCCGGCGGGAGAACGGGGACGCGGTCATGCGCCCCATCGGTACCGGACGAACGGCGTTCAGTCCAAGAACTGTCCACGGGGTGCCGGCGGGCCGGGCACGTCGTCGCCGTGGCTGCTCGCGGGGTCGGTGACGTCGCCGCACCCGGAAGCGCTCGGCCCTACTTCGTCCCGATCCGCAACGCGTTCGCCGCGGGCTTCACCCGGGACGGTCCGTCGACCTGGGCGTCCGCCGCGCCGTCCGCTTGCTCCTCCGCGGGCTCGTAGGACTCGAACGGTGCGGGGATCCGGGTGCGGCGGAAGACGACGAGCCACGCCATCAGACCGGACAGGGCGGCGAACGCGGCGGCGACCAGCAGCGCGCCCCGCGGACCGGCCCCGCCGACGACGGCGCTCGCCGCCACCAGGCCGACCGTGCCCGCGCCCGCCGTCACCGCGCCGACCGTGGCGAACACCCGGCCCCGCAGCGCGTCCGGCGTCCGGACCCGCACCAGCCCGCTCAGCGTGACGTTCTGCACCGCCCCGCACGCCCCCGCGACGATCCACGCCAGCCCGTTGACGACGGCGTGCGGCACCAGCGCCGGGGCGACCAACGCGACGCCCAGCACGAGGTTGCCGGTGGCGAAGGCGGCGACCAGCGCCCGCGCGGTGGTGAAGCGGCGGCTCACCGCCGCGCCGATCAGCGTGCCGCCGGTCCAGCAGCCGAGCATGACGCCGTAGGTGAAGTCGTTGCCGCCGACCGGGCCGTGCACCAGGAAGACCTCGTTGACCAGCGCGATCGCCACCGCGACCCCGCCCACGGTCTGCGCCGCCACCCGACCGAGCAGCAGCCGGTCGCTGCGCAGGAGCACCAGGCCGCTCCACGGGCTGGTCGGCCCGGCGGGGCCGCCGTCGTCCTGGCGCGGGTCGCGGTCCACGCGCAGGCGCAGCACCATCACGACGTGCGCCAACGTGGCCACCGCGTCGAGGACCAGCGCCGCCTCGATCCCCGGCCCGACCGCGATCAGGCCGCCCAGCACGGTGCCCGCCACGGAACCGGTGTTCTCCGCCGACGACAGCCAGGCGTAGCCGCGCATCGCGTGGTCCTCGCCGGTGGTCAGCGGGATCAGCACGGACCCGCAGGTGCGCACGATGCCGCCGGTCAGCCCCAGCAACGCGATCAGGCCGTACAGGACCGGCAGGTGCGCGTGCCCGAGCAGGAGGCCGACGAGCAGCAGGACCTGGGCGAACACCGTGCCGGCGAGCAACGGGCGGTTGCGGAACCGGTCGACCGCCCAGCCCGCGAGCGGCGCGCCCGCCACCGCGCCCAGGGCGGCGGCCACGAACAGACCGGCGACGGCGAACGCGCCCAGCCCGGCCAACTCCGTGGTGAACCCGATCAGGGTGAGCTGCGCGCCGAGGCTCGACACCCCCGACCCGCCCGCCAGCACCACCAGGTCCCGATTCCCCCGCAGACCCTCCCGCACCGCACCCACCCCGCGTCCACCCCGCTCCCCCACCGCGACCTCTCAGCCGCATGATCAGCCGCACCCTTCGGGCGGGCCTCGGGCCGCACGCCAGGCGCGCACGTCCAGCGCCGCACGTCCCGGCCGCACGTCCCGGCGCACGCCGTAGCGCACACCCCGGCCGCACGTCCCGGCGCACAACCGGCCTCGCGTCCCGAGCCGCACGTCCCGGCC
>NZ_JBHTLK010000148.1:0-17479 GCF_042678885.1 Saccharothrix hoggarensis | reverse complement strand
GGGCACGGCAGGCCGTGGGTCGGCCGGGCACGAGCCGGAGTGAGGGCCATGCGCACGGCGCGGGCCGCCGTCCCCCCGCCGTGGACGACCCGGCGCGGGTCAGTGGGCGGCGGCGTCCCAGGAACGGCCCACGCCCACCGAGACCTCCAGCGACACCGACAGCGGGTACGCGTTGCCCATGTGCTCGCGGACCAGGGCCTCGACCTGCTCCCGCTCCCCCTCGGCGATCTCCAGCACCAGTTCGTCGTGCACCTGGAGCAGCATCCGCGACCGCAGCCCCGACTCCTCCAGCGCCCGGAACACGCCGAGCATCGCGACCTTGATGATGTCCGCCGCGCTGCCCTGGATCGGCGCGTTCAACGCCATCCGCTCGGCCATCTCCCGCCGCTGGCGGTTGTCGCTGGTCAGGTCCGGCAGGTAGCGGCGGCGGCCGAGGATGGTCTCGGTGTAGCCCTTCTTGCGGGCGTCCTCGACGACGGCGTGGAGGTAGTCGCGCACCCCGCCGAACCGGGCGAAGTACGCCTCCTTCTGCTCCCGCGCCTCCGCCGCCGAGATCCGCAGCTGCTGCGCCAGCCCGTACTCGGACAGCCCGTACGCCAGCCCGTACGACATGGCCTTCACGCGGCGGCGCTGCTCGGGCGACACCTCGGACGTCGGCACGGAGAACGCGCGCGACGCGACGAACGTGTGCAGGTCCTCCCCGCTGCGGAACGCCTCGATCAGGCCCGCGTCCTCCGACAGGTGGGCCATGATCCGCATCTCGATCTGGCTGTAGTCGGCGGTCATCAGCTCGGCGAAGCCGGGGCCGACGACGAACGCCTCGCGGATTCGCCTGCCCTCGTCCGTGCGGATCGGGATGTTCTGGAGGTTCGGGTCGGTGGACGACAGCCGGCCGGTCGCCGCGATCGTCTGGTGGAACGTGGTGTGGATGCGGCCGTCGTCGGCGACGGACTTGAGCAGCCCGGCCACGGTGGACTTCAGCCTGGTGACGTCGCGGTGCGCGAGCAGGTGCTGGAGGAACGGGTGCTGCGTGGCCTCGAACAGGTTCTGCAGCGCGTCCGCGTCCGTCGTGTACCCGGTCTTGGTCTTCTTCGTCTTCGGCATGTTCAGCTCGTCGAACAGCACCGTCTGGAGCTGCTTCGGCGAGCCGAGGTTGATCTCCTTGCCGATCACCGAGTACGCGTCCTGCGCGGCCTGCTTCACGCCGGCCGCGAAGTGCGCCTCCAGCGCCGCGAGGTGCTCGGAGTCGATCGCGATGCCGACCGCCTCGACGTCGTCCAGCACCATCATCAGCGGCAGCTCCAGCGTCGCGAGCAGCGACTCCTGGCCGGTCGCCACCAGCTCGCGGTCCAGCGCCTCGGCCAGCTCGGCGACGGCGAAGGCGCGCACGATCGACGCCTGGGCGGCCTTCTGGCGGTCCTCCTCCTCGTCGGCGAGCAGGGACAGCTGGCCGTCGTCGGGCTCCTCGGCGCGCAGCTCCCGCTTGAGGTAGCGCAGGGCCAGGTCGTCGAGGGCGAACGACCGCTGGCCGGGCCGCACGAGGTACGCGGCGAGCGCCGTGTCGCTGGTGACGCCGCGCAGCTTCCAGCCGCGGGCGCGCAGCGCGCGCAGGGGCACCTTCAGGTCGTGGCCGGCCTTGGCGACCGACTCGTCGGCGAGCCACGCGGCCAGCGCGTTCTCGTCCTCCTCGGCCAGGGAGGTGACGTCGACGTACCCGCCCTCGCCGCCGACCGCGGCCAGCGCGACGCCCTCCAGGTCGCCGCCCGTGGAGCGGAACGCGATGCCGACGCGGCCGGACCGGGCGTGGGTGTCGAGCCACGACCCCAGCGCGCCGGCGGGCACCGCGCCGCCGCTGACCGTGAAGCCCTCCTCGGCCTCCGGCTCGGCGGTGGACAGGGTGGAGAACAGCCGGTCCCGCAGCACGCGGAACTCCAGCTCGTCGAACAGGCGGTGGACGGCGTCGCGGTCCCACGGGCGGGCTTCGAGGTCGGCCGGGCCGAGGGGCAGCTCGACGTCGCGGACCAGCTCGGTGAGCTGCCGGTTCAGCATGATGTTGGACAGGTTGGCGCGCAGCGCGTCGCCCACCTTGCCGGGCACCTCGTCGACGTGGTCGATAAGGCCGTTGAGCGAGCCGAACTGGGTGAGAAGCTTCACGATGGTCTTGGGGCCGACGCCGGGGGTGTTGGGCAGGTTGTCCGACGAGTCGCCGCGGACCGCCGCGTAGTCGGCGTACAGCTCGGGCGGCACGCCCTGCTTCTCCAGCACGAGCTCGGGGGTGTAGCGGGCCATCTCGGACACGCCCTTGACCGGGTACAGCACCGTCACCTTGTCGGTGACCAGCTGCAACGCGTCGCGGTCGCCGGTGCAGATGAGGACCTCGAAGCCGAGCGCGGTCGCCTGGGTGGTGAGCGTGGCGATCAGGTCGTCGGCCTCGTAGTTGTCCTTGGACAGGACGGGGATGGACAGCGTGCCCAGCACGTCCTCGATGAGGCTGACCTGGCCGCGGAACTCGTTCGGCGTCTCGCTGCGACCGGCCTTGTACTCCGCGTACGCCTCGGTGCGGAACGTCTTGCGGGAGACGTCGAACGCGACCGCGATGTGCGTGGGCTTCTCGTCGCGCAGCAAGTTGATCAGCATCGAGGTGAAGCCGTAGACCGCGTTGGTGGTCTGGCCCGTGCCGGTCTGGAAGTTCTCCTTGGGCAGCGCGAAGAACGCCCGGTAGGCCATGGAGTGGCCGTCGACCAGCAGCAGGCGGGAGGCTTCTGAAGTGCTCACACCGGCGAGTCTAGGGTGAGGGTCCGACAGTTCCGCACCGACTGGGAGCCACCCGTGACGCCAGCACCCGAGGACATCCCCGGCGCCAACCAGGACGTCGCCCACGAGCAGTTGACCGCCAGGCTGGGCATCGAGATCACCCGATGGGATGCCGACCGGCTGGTCGGGACGATGCCGGTGAAGGGCAACCGGCAGCCGTACGG
Source organism: Saccharothrix hoggarensis (assembly GCF_042678885.1). Taxonomy (GTDB): domain Bacteria; phylum Actinomycetota; class Actinomycetes; order Mycobacteriales; family Pseudonocardiaceae; genus Actinosynnema; species Actinosynnema hoggarensis. The sequence continues at coordinate 14,501 of NZ_JBHTLK010000148.1, read as the reverse complement.
GCTGCTGCACGGCGGCGCGAACGCGGCGCTGGCGGAGACGCTGGGCTCGATCGCGGCGGCCATGCACGCGGCGCCGGACCGGGTGGCCGTGGGCCTGGAGCTGTCGTGCACGCACCACCGGGGCGTGACGGAGGGCGTCGTCACGGGGGTGTGCACGCCGATCCACCGCGGCCGGAGCACCGCCACGTACGAGATCGCCATCACCGACGAGCAGGGGCGGCGGGCGTGCACGGCCCGGCTCACGTGCTTCCTGAAAGACGCCCCGAAGGGGTGAACGTGCGGGTCTCGCGGCCCCGCGGTGGAACCCGAGGGCCCCGATCGGTGGAGGTGGGCGTGCGGCGTCGCGTGGTCGTGGTGGCGGCGGCGGTGGCCGGGCTGGTCACGGCCGGGTGCGGCGGGTCGCCGGTCGAGGCGGGGCCGGTGGCGGTGTCGAGCACGCCGGCGACGTACCCGGTGCCGGCGGCGACGGTGCGGCCGGACGAGAAGGTGCTGAAGATCCCGACCACGGCGGACGGCGACACGGCCTTCACGCTGGTGGGGCTCACCGCCGAGATGGCCACGATCATCGGCAGCCACGCCGAGTTCCACGCCAAGGGCCAGTTCGTGCGAATCCGGATGAGCGTGGTCAACAACGGCCGCAGCAGCGTGTCGTTCGACGCCCGGCGGCACGTGCTGGTGGACGACCGCAAGGGCGAGCACGCGGTGGACGAGCAGGCCATGACGATCAAGCGGCAGCCGGAGACGATCGACATCGGGGCCAACGTGCGCCTGGAGTACGACGTCTACTACGACCTGCCCAAGGACGCGAAGCCGCTGGCCCTGCGCGTGTACGGGGGTCCGACGCTGACGGACCTGAAGGACGAGTCGGGCACCGAGATCCCGCTGGCCCAGCCGTAGCCGGGCCAGCGGGGTCCGGACCGTCAGTGACCGCCGAGGTACGCGGCGCGCACCTGGGGGTCGTCCAGCAGCGCCGGGCCGGGGGCGCTCTTCACGACCCGGCCGGTTTCGAGCACGTACGCGCGGTCGGAGAGCTTCAGCGCCTGCTGCGCGTTCTGCTCGACCAGCAGCACGGTCGTGCCGCGCTTGTTGATCTCCTTGATGATCTCGAAGATCTGCGCGATGAGCATGGGCGCGAGGCCCATCGACGGCTCGTCGAGCAGGAGCACCTTCGGCTTGGTCATCAGGGCGCGGCCCATGGCGATCATCTGCTGCTCGCCGCCGGACATGGTGCCGCCGAACTGGTTCTTGCGCTCGGCGAGCCGCGGGAACAGCTCGTAGACCTCCGCCAGGTCGGCCGACAGGTCGTCCTTGCGGGTGTAGGCGCCCATCAGGAGGTTCTCCTGCACCGTCATGCCGGGGAACACGCCGCGGCCTTCCGGTGACTGGCCGATGCCCGCCATGACGCGCTTGTGGCCGGGCATCTTGGAGATGTCCTCGCCGTTGAACACGACGCGGCCGCTGGTCAGCGGGCGCAGCCCGGAGATGGTCTTCAGGGTCGTCGTCTTGCCCGCGCCGTTGGCGCCGATGAGCGAGACGATCTCACCTTCCTCCACCTGCAGGCTGATGCCCTTGATCGCGGCGATCTTCCCGTAGTGGACGTGGATGTCGTCGATCTCAAGAAGCATCTTCGGACACCCCCAGGTACGCCTCGATGACCTTCGGGTTGTTCTGCACCTCGTGCGGGAGCCCTTCTGCGATCAGCTGGCCGAAGTCGAGCACCGCCACGCGGTCGCTGACGCCCATGACCAGGCTCATGTCGTGCTCGATCAGCAGCACGGTCCGGCCGCTGTCGCGGATCTTGCGGATGAGGGCCTGGAGCGACTCCTTCTCCGCCGGGTTCATGCCCGCCGCGGGCTCGTCCAGCAGGAGCAGCTTCGGGTCCGTGGCCAGCGCGCGGGCGATCTCGAGCCGGCGCTGGTCGCCGTACGGGAGGTTCTTCGCGGTCTCGCTCATCCGGCCGGGGATGCCGACGAAGTCGAGCAGCTCCCGCGCCAGCTCACGGCCGCGCTTCTCCTCCTTGCGGTGCCAGGGCAGGCCCAGCGTCGCGCCGATGGCGCCGGTCTTGTGGTGCGCGTCGGCGCCCACCATCACGTTCTCCAGGGCCGACATGTTGTGGAACAGCCGGATGTTCTGGAACGTGCGGGCGATGCCCATCTTGGTGATGGCGAACCGCTTGGCGCCGTTGATCCGCGCGCCGTTGAACAGCACCTGGCCCTCGGTGGGCTGGTACACGCCGGTGACCACGTTGAACACGGTGGTCTTGCCGGCGCCGTTCGGGCCGATCAGGGCGAAGATCTCGCCCTGGTTGACGCTGAGCTGCGCGCCGCGCAGGGCGACCACGCCGCCGAAGCGCATGGTCACGTCGTCCAGCTGAAGGACGGGAGTGCTCACTTGGCCGCCTCCGTCGTCGAAACGTCGCTGTCCGGACCGGCGACCTCGGCACCCATGGTGCCCATGCCGCCGGTGCCCTCGTGCAGCTCGGCCTTGCGCCTCCGGGAGGGCAGCAGGCCCTCCGGCCGCAGGGCCATCATCAGCACCAGCACACCGCCGAAGAGCAGGATGCGGTACTCGGCCGGGTCCTTGCCCAGGATGTCCTTCAGCCAGTCGACCTCGCGGAACCGCTCGGGCAGCCAGGCGATGACGAACGCGCCGAGCATGACGCCGGGCAGGTTGCCGGAGCCGCCGAGCACGACCGCGGCGAGGATCGTCGCGGACAGGATGAACGGGAAGGTGTTCGGCTCGATGAACACCGCCTTGCCGGCGTAGATGCCGCCGGCGAGGCCGCCGATCATGGCGCCGATTGCGAACGCGAGGAGCTTGAACTTGAACGTCGGCACGCCCATCAGCTCGGCGGCGTCCTCGTCCTCGCGGATCGCGGCCCACGCGCGGCCGACGCGGCTCTTCTGCAGCCGCACCGAGAAGATGATCACGAGCACGATCGCGGCGACCATCAGGTAGTAGTACGGCGCGGGCAGGAGCTTGAACTCCATGCCGAGCATGGGCGGCGGGTGCGGGATGTTCGTGATGCCGCGCGCGCCGCCGATCTCGTCGGTGTTGTTCGCGGTGATGCGGACGATCTCGCCGAAGCCGAGCGTCACGATGGCGAGGTAGTCGCCGCGCAGCCGCAGCGTCGGCGCGCCGAGGATGACGCCGGACACCGCCGCGAGCAGGATGCCGAACGCCGCCGTGGCCCAGTAGTTCCAGCCGAACTGGGTGCCGTAGTAGGCGACCGAGTAGCCGCCGATCGCGAAGAACGCGACGAAGCCCAGGTCGAGCAGGCCGGCCTGGCCGACCACGACGTTCAGGCCGATGGCCAGCAGGATGTACGTGCCGATCGGGTAGATCAGCACCGTCGTCCAGTCGGACGCCGGCGACATGAACGAGCCGATCCACGGCGCGGGCAGGATCAGCGCGAACACGATGACCGCGATGTACACGAGGTACCGCTGCCACACCTTGGCGTGTTCCCACCAGTCGCGGGCGCCGTCGAACGGGGCGCCCACGCGCCTCAACGGATTCGCGTTGCCAGTCACTCCGTTGCCTTTCATGCGCGGGCCTTCTGCAGGGATTCGCCGAGGATGCCGGTCGGGCGGAACATCAGCACGACCACCAGGACGGTGAACGCGATGACGTCCTTCCACTCGGAACCCAGGAAGATCGCGCCCCAGTTCTCGATGAGGCCGAGCACGATGCCGCCGAGCAGTGCGCCGCGGAGGTTGCCGATACCGCCGAGCACCGCGGCGGTGAACGCCTTGATGCCGAGCACGAAACCGACGTTGAAGACGGTGTTCTCGAACTCCATGAGGTACAGCGCGCCGGCGACGCCGGCCATCGAGCCGCCGAGCAGGAACGTGACCCGGACGATGTTGTCGATGCTGACGCCCATGAGCACGGCGGCTTCGGGGTCCTGGGCGGTGGCCCGGATGCCGCGGCCGATCTTCGTGCGGTTCACGAGGCGGTCCAGCGCGATCATCATGATGACGGCGGCGACCACGACGATGATGTGGTCGGTGCGGACCGCGGCGTTGCCGACGGTGAACACCGTGTCGCGGTCGACGAGGCGCGGCGAGGACTGCTGGTTGCGACCGGGCTTGCCGGTCAGCCAGGGGATGATGACGAGCGCGAACAGCTCCATCAGGAACAGGGACGCGCCGATCGCGGAGATGAGGGCGGTGAGCCTCGTGGCGCCCTTCTTGCGCAGCGGCCGGTAGGCCACCAGCTCCAGCAGGACGGCGGCGCCGCCGGACACCGCGGCCGACAACGCGATGATCAACAGCATCACACCGATGAGCGCGATCCCGGTGAACGGGGTGGTCGGCGCGAGGGCCGTGACCACCACGAGCGACGTGAACGTGCCGATCATGAAGATCTCGGAGTGGGCGAAGTTGATCAGACGCAGCACGCCGTAGACCATCGTGTAGCCGAGGGCGACGAGCGCGTAGATGGAGCCGAACACCAGTCCGCCCACCGTGCTGGGTAGGAACTGGTTGAGGAAATCATCAAGCATGACAGGTTTGCCTCACGAGACGGGCGGGGGGAGAGACTTCGCCATAGTGGCGGGGAGCGGGAGCAGTCGTTCCCACGACACTCCCGCTCCCCAGCGCGCTAGCTTGCTGCCTAATCCGTCTCGGATCAGCCCTCCAGCTTCGCCGACTCCGCCGGACCCAGAAGCTTGAGGACACCACCCTTGACCTGGTAGACGAAGATGGAGTTGTTCTCCGGCTCGCCGTTCGCCTTGAACTTGATCGGCTTGGAGACACCCTCGAACGAGACCGTCTTCAGGAACTCGTTGATCTTCTCCGACGACGTGTTGCCGGCCTCGACCGCCTTGATGAACGCCGTGGCGGCGTCGTAGCCCTCGGTCGCGTAGATCGCCGGGTCCGTGTTGGCGCTCTTCTTGTAGTTGTCGAAGAACGTCTTCAGCGCGCCCTCGACGTCGGCCGACGGGATGTTGCACGGGCAGGCGAGGACGGCGCCCTCGGCGGCGTCGGCGCCCGCGCCGGAGACGAGCTGCTGGTCGAGCGAGCCGTCACCGGAGGCGAACAGGGCCTTCACGCCACCGTCGCGCAGCTGCTTGAGCAGGCGGCCGGCCTGGGCGTAGTAGCCACCGAAGACGATCACGTCGGGGTTGGACGCGGCGACCTTGGTGACGGTGGACGAGTAGTCGGACGCGTCCTTGGCGAACTTGTCGCGCTCGACGGTGACGCCCTTGCCCTCGAACGACTTGGCGACGGCGTCGGCCAGGCCGACGCTGTACTCCTGGTCGTCGGACAGGACGAAGGCCTTCTTCGGGCTCCTCGCGGTCACCAGGAACTCGGCGATGCCGGGGCCCTGGTCGTCGTCGTTCGCGACGACGCGGTGCCAGTAGGTCCAGCCGTTCGAGGCGAGACCCGGGTTCGTGGCGGACGGCGAGACGCTGGGGATCTTGTTCTCCTCCAGCACGCCGCCGATGGCCTTCGACTCACCGGAGAACGCCGGGCCGATCAGGCCGACGATCTTGTCGGAGCCGATGGCGGTCGTGATCAGCGAGGTCGCCTGGTCGGGCTTGCCCTGGCTGTCGTACTGCACCAGCTCGATCTTGACCTTGGGGTTCTTCGCGTTGTACTCGTCGACGGCCATCTTCGCGCCGTTGCGCGGCGGGATCACGATCGCCGAGTTCTCACCGGTGAGGTCACCCATGAACCCGATCTTGACCGAGGTGACGTCGCCACCCGCGTCGCCACCGCCGCCGCCTCCAGCGCAAGCCGCGAGCACCAGCGACGAAGCCGCCGCCAGCGCCAGAACTCGGCCGAGTCGTGCTCCTGACACCGGAATACCTCCCATGACACCAACCAGCCCGCCGGTAGGCGGAGAGCCCTCACACGAGGGCTTGGGTTAGGGAGGGAACGTAGCTTCAGTTGAGTTCCGTGAACAGGTGGTCTTACTGCTCTGTGTCCACATCGTGACGGTAGTCACCGGCAAATAGTCCACGGTTAACAAGCTTAAATCCAGCTCAAATAGCCGCAGGTCACATGGTCAATGCGCGCAGTAACCAAGAATGACCCCGGCAGACCGTCCGATACTCGAACGTGTATCACTCGCGGGGATACTCACCCGAAGTTTTCGATGACGGCTTCCGCCACGGCCTTCATGGTGGTGCGACGGTCCATCGCGGTGCGCTGCACCCAGCGGAAAGCCTCGGGCTCCGACAGACCCTGCTTGGTCATCAGCAATCCCTTGGCGCGCTCCACGACCTTGCGCGTCTCCAGCCGCTCGGTGAGACCGGCGACCTCGTTCTCCAGCGCCTGCAACTCGGCGAACCGGCTCATCGCGAGTTCGATCGCGGGCACCAGGTCGCGCTTCGCGAACGGCTTCACCAGGTACGCCATCGCGCCCGCGTCACGGGCCCGTTCCACCAGGTCGCGCTGGCTGAAAGCGGTGAGGATCACGACCGGCGCAATGCGCTTGCCCGCGATCACCGACGCGGCCTCGATGCCGTCGACCTTCGGCATCTTGACGTCCATGATGACCAGGTCGGGCCTGAGCTCGGTGGCCAGCGTGACCGCCTCGTCGCCGTCGGCGGCCTGACCGGCCACCTCGTACCCCTCCTCGCGCAGCATCTCGACCAGGTCGAGGCGGATGAGGGCTTCGTCCTCGGCGACGAGGACGCGCCGGGGCGCGACCTCGGCCTGGGCCTCGGCAGCCTGTTGGGTCACCGGGGTCCTCCTGACACTCTGACGGCGGCTCGACGCGGTCGCGTCGGACGAAACCGCAGTCTACCGGCGTGCCGGCCCGCGCCGTGGCCGTCCGGCCGTGATCACGGCCACCGGCCGCCACTTCGTCGTTTCGGACGGCACGGCTGGTCCGAACGCGACGGGCCCACGCCACCCGTCCGGGTGGCCCCGAACGGGTGTCTGACGCCGTGCCGGGTGTCCACGAGGGACACCCGACACGGCGGGTCACCGTGCGACAGCGGGACGAAGTCGGGCCGCCGGCGCGGGGAGACTTCGGGTCACCGCACCGCCTGGGGCGGCTCCCACCAGCCCGTCACGCCTTCCGGCCACTCCATCGCGGCGAGCGCGGGCTCGTGCGCCGGGTCCGGGCCGTCGACCTCGCGGAGGAACAGGTCGTACCACCCGGTGGAGAGGCCGAGGCCGCCGCCGGCACTGGGAACTTCCACGGAACCCGGCAGGCCGAACACGGGGTGCAGCAGGCGGTCCGCGACGGTGGTCACGCCGAGGCTCTCGGGCCACTCGACCCACCACCGGTCGCCCTGCGCCAGCGCCCGCACCCACGGCGCGGCGGTGAACAGGTGGTAGCGGCGCAGCACCGCGCTGCCGACGCCCGTCGGGCGCGGCGTCTCCTCCAGGTGGTCGCGCTCGGCGGCGGTGAGGGGTCCGTCGACGAACCGGTCGCTCAGGGCACGGCCCTTGAGCAGGGTGCGGACGTACTTCATGCCGTCCGCCCACGCCCGCTCGTCCACGCCCGCGAGGTGGACCGACGCGTCGACGTCGGCGAACCGCAGTTCCACCGAGCGCGGGTGCCGGACGACCCGCAGGCCGGGCGCGCCCGCCACCCACGACTCGTCGTGCCGCGGCAGCAGCTCGTAGAGCAGCGGGCCGAGGGCGTGCTCGGCGAGGTGCAGGCGCGGGCGCTCGGCCGGTTCGACGGCGCGGAACGCGTGCGCGGGCCGCAGCATGCTCGCCGGCGGGCGCAACTGGAGGTGGCCCGCCGCGTCCAGACCTGCTTGCAGGACAACGCATTCCAGCCGCGCTGGGCGTCTTCCGCCGCGTCGGGCAGGAACAGCCCGCGCACGTCGGCCCGCCCGCGCAGGGCGTCCACCACGCGTTCGCGGCGGTCGGCGGGCAGGTCGTGCAGCACGGCCTTCACCGCGGGCACGGCCTGGGTGAGGTTCTCGCCGGTGTAGGTCCGGCGGAGGTCGACCAGCTGGTCGGTCAACGACGATCGCGCCATGGCAGTCCTCGCTCCCGCCGCCCGGCTCGGCGCGACAAGGACGCGGTCACGCGTCGTCGGTGGTCTTCGGTGCACTCCGTGAGCAGGGGTGCCCCCACCCCGCGGCGGATCACGCCACCCGCTTGCCGGGAGGTGGCTCCAGCCTCACGTCTGCTCACACACGCCGTCGCCGACGATAGCAAAACCGGCGTCGCCGGGGCGGGCGGCCGGCGCTCGACGTAGGGTCCGAACATGAGTTCGAACGAACGCCTGTGGCCTGCGGCCGCCGCCCACGACGAGCTGCGGCTGATGACGGAGTTCCTGACGTTCCTGCGGCTGACCGCCGTGGCCAAGGTGGAAGGGCTGGGCTGGGCGGACGCCTCGGCCGCGCCCATCCCGACCTCGCCGGTGGTGAGCGCGCTGGGGGTGCTGCGGCACCTGACCGCCGTGGAGCGGTGGTGGCTGTCGATCGAGGTGGGTGGCGTGGAGCTGCCGTCGCTGTGGGGCGCGGACGCGGACGCGTCGTGGCTCCTGCACGAGGGCGACACGGTGGAGTCGGTGGTCGACGAGTACCGCGCCGAGTGGGAGCGGTCGGCGCGGGCGCTGGACGGCCTCGGCCCGGACGACCGGACGCGGGGCGACCACGCGGGCAACGGCCGCACGGTGCGGTGGGTGCTGGCGCACGTCGTGCAGGAGACCGCCCGGCACGTCGGGCACCTCGACCTCCTGCGCGAGCTCGCGGACGGCGCGAAGGGCGAGTGACCCCGTCCCGCGGCCGTAACGCGAGCGGGTGAACGGGCGTGCGGGGCGCGGTGGCGGCTGATTGGATCAACGCCCATGCGCCACCTGGTTGCCGTGCTCGCCGCCGTGCTCCTGCTGTCCGTGCCCGCCGCGTCGGCGACGGCGACGTCCGCGGCCCCGCCCGCCCCCGCGGCCGTCGAGGTCGACTTCACCGGGATCGTGTCGCTGCGCGGCTGCTCGGGCTCGGTGGTGCGGCCGCCGCGGCACGCCCCGTCCGACCCGGCGCTGGTGCTGACGAACGGCCACTGCGTGCGGCTGATGAGCGGGACCGAGGTGGTGGTGGACGAGGCCGCCGACCGGACGTTCACGCTGCTCGACCGGACCGGCGAGGGCACGCTCGGCACGTTGCGCGCGGCCCGGTTGCTGTACGCGACGATGTCCGGCACGGACGTGGCGCTGTACCGGCTCACCTCGACCTACGCCGAGGTGGAGGCGATGGGGACGCGGGTGCTGGAGCTGTCGCCGGAGCACCCGGCCGTCGGCATCGACGTCCGCGTGGTGTCCGGGTACTGGCGCGAGATCTTCGCCTGCCGCGCCGACGGCTACGTGCACGAGCTGCGGGAAGGCCCGTGGACCTGGCGCGGCTCGATGCGCTACACGGCGTCGTGCGACACGCGGGGCGGCACGTCCGGCTCGCCCGTGGTGGACGTGGCGAGCGGCCGGGTGGTGGCGGTGAACAACACCGGCAACGAGAACGGCGAGCGGTGCACGCGGAACAACCCGTGCGAGGTGGACGAGACCGGTGCGGTGACCGTGCGGCACGGCATCCGGTACGGGCAGCAGACCCACTACGTGGTGCCGTGCCTGACCGGGGGCGGCAGGGTCGACCTCGCCGCCCCCGGGTGCGGGCTGCCCAAGCCGCAGCCCAAGCCTCAGCCGTGAGCCCCGGGGCCGGGGACTAGCCCGGGAACCGCTCGCCCGACAGGGCGTGGACCGCCGCCATCGGGTTGCCCAGGTGGTAGTGGTCCACGGCCAGGTAGGTCGGGGTCTTGCGGGCGGCGGGCTCGCAGAACCGCCGGGCGCGGTCGGCGAGCTTGGCGTTGTCGGTGCCCGCCGTGCCGGTGACCGGGACGTCCCGGAAGTGGTTCATCACGAACAGCGGCCGGAAGCCCGGTTCGGTGCGGGTGAGCGGCGTGCTCCAGCGGCTGTGGCACGACCAGTCGGAACCGCCCACGCCCGGACCCATCGACCAGTGGTTCTCCACCGTCCACTCGGACTGGTACATCACGCCGAACGTGTCGCGCTGCGGGGTGTCGCCGGAACGGCCGCGGTCGGTGAAGATCATCAGCCGCTTGTCGGCGGCGCGCAGGGCGTTCAGGGTCGGCCAGCCGTTCGTCCGCACGCCCGCCTGGTCGGGGCGGAACAGGACGTCGGCCAGTCCGTCGACGCGGGCCAGCTCGGAGCGCAGCACGTCGGCGGTGACGTAGTCCTCCAGGAACACGGTGACGAACTCGGCGGGGTTGCGGTGGAGGAAGTCCACGATCCGCCGCACGTCCACCCACAGCGCCACGGGCCGGCTGACCCACGTGCAGCTGTTGTGGCACAGGATCGCGCCGTCGCGGGTCTGGTGGACGTCGAGCTGGAAGCCGCGCACGCCGTCGGCGAGCTGCTGCTCGATGCCGCGGGCCTGGTTGGGCGCGAGGTTGACGAACGGCGGCGCGAACCCGCCGTCCACGCCGTTGGCGTAGGCGTTGTGCGCGGTGAGGAACGTGACCTGGTCGAGGCGCCGCTCCCCCTCCGGCGGCGCCGGCACGCGCTGGGGGAACGCGGGGGTGAGGTACCAGAGGTCGGCGCCGGAGCCGATCCGCACCTGGTCCGTGCCGGACGCGACCAGGCGCCGGTCCGTGCCGGGGACGTGGAGGCGGTGCCGGTCGCCGTCGGGGACCACGTCCCACTGCGCGTCGGGGCTGTCGCAGGGCAGCACCACGGCGAGGTCGCCCTGCCGGCCCAGGCACCCCGCGCCTTCGCGGAGCGTGCGGCTGGACAGCGTCCACTGCTGGTGGTCCTCGTCGCCCTTGGGTCGGCGTTGGAGCACGGACGTGCCGGACACGCCGGCGTTGAGGCCGGTGGTGGCGCTCTGGAGGTAGTAGAGGCCGTCCGCGGGGGCGGCGGCCGCGGCGGGCGCGGTGATGGTGGCGGTCAGGGTTGCGGCGGCCAGGGAGGTGACGAGCGTGGCGATCAGGGCTGACCGGGTGGCGCGCATCAAGCAGTCCTCTCGACGGCTCCGCGGCGGCGGGCACCGCCCAGGGTAAACGCGAAACTCCTTCAGGTCAGCCCCGTCCTAGGCTGGGGGCATGACCGAACCCTGGGGAGACCCCGAGAAGATCCGCCGCGTCCTGGCGGGCGGCGACACGTGGGCCGTGGTCGGGCTGGCGAACCACCCGCACCGGGCCGCCTACGGCGTGGCGAAGTTCCTCCAGCAGCACGGCAAGCGGATCGTGCCCGTGCACCCGGACGCCCCGACCGTGCACGGCGAGCAGGGCTACGCGTCGCTCGCCGACATCCCGTTCCCGGTGGACGTGGTCGACGTGTTCCGCCGGTCCGAGGCGGCGGGCGAGTTCGCCGACCAGGCCGTGGCGATCGGCGCGAAGGCGGTGTGGTTCCAGCTCGACGTGGTCGACGAGGCGGCCTACGAGCGGGCCACCGCCGCCGGCCTCGACGTCGTCATGGACCGCTGCCCCGCCATCGAGTGGTCGGCCCACGGCCCCCGCTGATCACGCCCGGCGGCGCGCGGTGACCTCGATCTCGATCCGCATCCGCGGGTCGGCCAGGCCGCACTCCAGCATCGTCGCCGCCGGGCGCACCTCGCCGAACACGGCGCGCAGCGCGGGCCAGCACGGCTCGAAGTCCCGGGCGTCGGGCAGGTAGTACGTCACCCGCACGACGTCCGCGAACGTGCAGTCCGCCTCGGTCAGCGCGGCGCCGATGTTGGCCAGGCACTGCTCGGCCTGCGCGACCACGTCGTCGGAGATGGTCATGGTGGCGTAGTCGAAGCCGGTCGTGCCGGACACGTGCACCCAGTCGCCGTCGACCACGGCCCGCGCGTAGCCGATCTGCTCCTCGAACGTCGAACCCGACAGGATCGCTCGCCTCATGGCCGCCACCCTAACCGGCCGATCACCCGACCACGCGGCGGTTTCCGCCGGTTCCGGCACGGCGGTGGCCGGCGCGGGCACGTGGTCAGTAGCCTGCGAGCCATGCCGGTCGTCGCGCTCAACGGGATCAACCTCAGCTACCACGTGGAGGGCGACGGCGACCTCGTCGTCATGGTGATGGGCACCGGGAGCCCCGGCCGGGTGTGGCACGCCCACCAGGTGCCCGCGCTGCGCGCCGCCGGGTTCCGGGTGGCGACCATGGACAACCGGGGCATCCCGCCGACGGACGAGTGCGCGTCGGGCATGACGATCGACGACCTCGTCGGCGACACCGCGGCGTTGATCGAGTCGCTGGGCGGCCGGGCGCACGTCGTCGGCACGTCGCTGGGCGCGCGGGTGGCGCAGGAACTCGCCCTGGCCCGCCCCGACCTCGTGGGCAAGGCCGTGCTGCTCGCGACGGCGGGTCGCAACGACCCCGTGCAGACGGCGCTGTCGCAGGGCGAGCGCGCGCTGCACGACCAGGGGATCACGCTGCCGGGCCGGTACTTCGCTGCGGTGAACGCGGTGCTGAACCTCTCCCCCGCGACCCTGGGCGACCCGGTCGGCGTGCGGGACTGGCTGGACGTGTTCGAGTTCACCGGTTCCGGCTACGGCAAGGGCGTGCGGGCGCAGCACGACCTGGACGAGTACGACAGCAGGCTGGACGCGTACCGGCGCATCACCGTGCCGTGCCTGGTGGTGGGTTTCGCCGACGACCGCGTGCTGCCCGCGTACCTGGCGCGCGAGGTGGCCGAGGCCATCCCCGGCGCGCGGTACGAGGAAGTGGCCGACGCCGGGCACTTCGGGTTCCTCGAGCAGCCGGCCGCGGTGAACCGGCTGATGGTGGACTTCCTGACCTCGTGAGGCGGTCCGGTCGCCGTGAGCACGGACGGTGACCGGACGACCACGGGAACCCCGCTACCCGAGCGCTCCGAACGCCGTTACCGTCGATCGCGACCTGGCGGGAGGGGCACATGGACGCGCGACGGCTCGCCCGGACCACCCGCCTGGTCTCCCTGATCGGCGTGGGCGGGGTGACGTGCCTCGTGCTCGTGCCCGTCGCGATCAACGCCGTCACGGGCGGGTCGGCGCCCCGCGTGCTCGGTCCGTACACGCCGTGGCTGTGGCCGGCGCTCGGCGTGCTGGTCGCGCTGACCGCGTGCCTCGCCGCCTGGGAACCGCTGGGCGCGCTGCTCGTGCGGCGGCGTCCCGCGCACCCGGCCAACCGGAAGGCCGCGCTGGAGCGGGTCGACCGGTTCGTGCGGGCGCGGATCGGCGGGTCGTTGGCGGAGCAGGTGCGGCTGAAGCTCGGCGTCGTGCCCCGCGTCCGGCCCCGGCTGCCGACGCGCGTCCGTCGCCCCCTCGTCGTGGCGGGCGAGCCCGGCGCGGGCAAGACGACCCTCCTGCTGGAACTGGCCGAGGCACTGCTGGCGCGTGCCGCCCAGGACCCGGGGCGGCCGGTGCCCGTGCTGGTGGACCTCGGCGGGTGGCGGCGCGACGACGACTTCGGCGAGTGGCTGCTGCGGGTGCTGGCCGACCGGTACCGGATCGGGCCGCGCCTCGGCCGGGCGTGGCTGCGCGACCGGAACCTCGTGCTGCTGTTCGACGGGCTGGACGACCTGGCCTCCGCCGACCGGGTCGAGTGCCTGGCGTGGATCACCGCGCTGGACATGCCGCAGGTGGTGCTGTGCAGCGCGGGCGACGACCACGAGCACCTGCCCCGGTACGACGTCGTGCGCGTGGAACCGTTGGGGCGCGCGGAAGTCCTGGAGCTGATCGACGCGTGCGGCCCCCGGCTGGACGGTCTGCGCGAGGCGTTGGAGAAGGACCCCGGCCTGTGGGACGAGGTGCGCACGCCGCTCGCGTTCGGGCTGCTGGCCCTCGCCTACCGGGCCGGGCGCGCGGAGTACCGGGGCGTGCTGGACACGTACCTGGTGGAGTCGGTGGCACGGGGGCCGGCGCGGGCCGAGCGGACCGTGCGCGCGTTGCGGTTCCTGGCCCGCGTCGCCCGGCGTGAGCACCACTTGGAGGCGTGGGCGACGCTGCCCGCGCGGCACGTGTGGCTCGGGTTCGTCGGGCCGGACGCGGTGTGGCGGCTGTTCCGGCGGGCCGTGCCGGGCGCCGTGGCGGGTGCGGCGGCCGCGTTGTGCTTCGTGGTCGGCGTGCGGCTGGGTCTCGTGCCCGCCGCGGTCGGGGCGGTGGCCGTGATCGGCTTGCCGCGCGGCGGGTTCACGGCCACGCGCGGCGACAAGCGGCGGGGGAAGCGTTGGGCGGCAACGGGTTTCGCCGTCGGCGCGGTCGTGACGGGTGCGGTGGCGGTGCTCGGGGCGTGGGTCGGCGGGCAGGTCGCGCGGTGGCCGGCGGCGGTCGTGTTCGGGCTCGTCGTCGTGGTCACGCTGGTCCTCGCCCACGCCACCCTGCGCGACCGGTACTGGGCCGTGGCGTGCGCGCTCGTGCCGTCCGGGGTGATGGTGGTGAGCGGGACGGGACCGGAACTGCCGGTGGGGCTGGGCATCGGGCTGGCCGCGGGCGCGGTGGCCGGGACGTTCGTCGGCGGGCTGACCGCCGTGTGGTCCGGCCTGCGCCGCCGGCCCGCCCACCGCCTGCCGTGGCTGCCCGTCGCCGGTCTCGTCG
>NZ_JBHTLK010000147.1:0-17605 GCF_042678885.1 Saccharothrix hoggarensis | reverse complement strand
GCCGCGGCGGGGCGGGCGGGCGCGCGGCGGTGCGCCTGCCTCGTCCACCCGGTGCGCGGGAAGCGTGCCCGCACCGGGACGGTGCCGCGTGCCGTCACGCCACCTCTTCCTGGACCTCGCAGTCGGCGGCCGGCGCGCCCTGGCCGATCTGGTAGCCGACACCGCGGACCGTGGTGATCCACGTGCTCGTGCCGAGCTTGCCGCGCAGGCTGCTGACGTGCGTGTCGATGGTGCGGCTGGACTCGCTCCAGTTGCTGTCCCAGACCTTCGACATCAGCTCCTTGCGGGACACGACGGAGCCCGCGTTCGACGCGAGGGTGTAGAGCAGCTCGAACTCCTTGGCGGTCACGTCGATGACCCGGCCCGCCAGCCGCACCTCGCGGAGCGTGCGGTCGATGCGGAGCTTGCACAGCGAGATGACGTCCGAGCCGGCCTGCCGGGGGTGCGTCCGCCGCACCACCGCCTCGATCCGGGCGATCACCTCGCGCAGCCCGCACGACCCCACCACGCAGTCGTCCGCACCGGCCTGCAGCGCCAGCACTCGCTCCAGCTCGTCGTCCTGCCGGGTGATGGCGATGATCGGCGTGTCACCGACCTCGCGTATCGCCCGGCAGACGGCTAAGCCGTCCAGGTCGGGCAGTTCGAGGTCGAGCAACACCATGTCCACGTCCGGGTGCATCCTCAGCGCTTCGGCGCCGGCGCACACGCTGCCCGCGTCGTAACCTTGCCTGCGCAGCGCGCCGACCAGCAACTCGGCCTTGACCGATTGCCCCTCCACCACGAGTACGCGCACCATTGTCTCGACGACCTCCCCAGTTCCGGATCTCTGACACCACGTTCGACCGACGGCGGCGGAACGCCCCGGCGACGGGGCGGTGGCGAACTCCGGGCGCGGTCGAACGGGCGCCACCGCCCCGGTCCCGGCTCCCCGTGGGGAACGGGCGGGGCGTCGACGCCGTCGAGCCGCGCTCGGTCGCGGGGGGGTCCCGCGCCCTACACCTCCGTCATCACGGCGACGAGCTCCGACACCACCGCGACGGCGGTCCGTCCCGGTGCGGGTCGGTCGTGCTATCACCGCCGGTGCTCGGAACGGCCCGGTGCCACCGGACGCCGTGCGGCGCGCTTGTCATCAGACGATCCTCCCCAGGACACCCTCTTCTCGCGAAGAGGCAAGACCGCGCGAAATGACATCCCACCCGCGTGCGCCACCGCTGGGCACGCGGGCATTGCCTTGGCTCTCGCCGTCGGCTGCCACCGATTGCGGCGGCGACCGTTCAACTTGGTACCAAACCGCGTCGGGTGACGTCAACGATTATGCCGTGGTCGCCGCGGAGTGGACATATAGACGTGACGCAACTCCGATCCGGAAGGCGTCGAACGCATTGATGACGTCGGGTGTGAATTCGCTCTCGTCGCCGGCCGGTAACCGGTTCGGCCCCTTGACGACGTCCCGGTGTCGTGACGCAGAGTGGTCGCGGACCCGGCACGCGCCTTCGGCCACCGCGCGGTCGGCGGACGGGTGATGGGTGATCAACCACTTGGCCAGGCCCGTTCACACTGCACAACCGGTTCGGCATGGCGAAGCGCCGACCCCTCCGGGGCGTTTGCGGACGGTCACCGCATTCGATCGGCGGAACGGTTCCGTCAAGTCTGGCGTGACCCGATTCCCAGACTCCCGTGACACAGCTTTGACAAACTCCTGACATGGGCCGCTTGACTTTTGAACGCCCACAGATCAAGATCATCGTGGTTCGCACCTGATTCAACCGGATTTCGCAGGACGATTTAATCGTGGCATCGGCGCCGCGGTACGGTGGTTTCGGGGAAGGGATCGGGGCGCGGGCCGCCGGTTTCCGACCCGGACCCGGAACTCACTCCGACAACCATTACCACCGCGGATTCCCGACCGACCACCACACCGCACCGGAACGGCCGGACCGGCCGACCGCACGTGGCTTTCAGCTCCCCAGTGCTGACCCCGGACGCGTGCGCCCCCCAGTGCCGACCCCACCCCCCTCCAGCGGGTCGGAGTCGGCCCGGTCCGGCGGCCGTGGCGCGGTACCGCCCCGCGACGACGACCACGCGGGGCGGGCCGCGCCACGGTGCACGACACCACGGCTCGCCGACGACGTCGACGCCGATCAGGGAGTGGGAAGGTGCGGGGAAGCCCGGCGCGCCTTCGGGTTCCGCGGGCTCGGCGCGGCTCGATCAGGAGGCCTCGGCGGGCGCGCCGGCGCGCACCGCGTCGAGGTACTCGGAGATCGCGTCCCGGTTCCGGATCAGGAAGTTCACCCGTTCGGTCATCCGGTCGCGCTCGGTCTCCAGCATCGCGATCATCTCGGGCGTGGCGTCCGGGAAGTGGATGACGCGCGGCTTGTTCAGGCACGGCAGGATCTGCTTGATGATGCGCGTGGGCAGCCCGGCGTCGAGCAGCCCGCGGATCTGCACCACGCGGTCCACCAGGCCCTCCTCGTAGTCGCGGTAGCCGTTCGGGGAGCGGCGCGAGACCAGCAGGCCCTGCTCCTCGTAGTAGCGCAGCAACCGCCGCGACGTGCCCGTACGCTCGGAGAGCTCTCCGATGCGCATGCGCCCCACCTCGTCTGTCTCCCACTGGACCCTCACCCGCGTGTGAGGGTTTTCAGCATAGGGGCGGCCCGCGCCCCGGCACAGGGCCGACCGCACGATGGCGGCGCGAGGACTTCGGGATCGCGTGCGACCCCGTCCGGTCGGGGGACCGGACGGGGTCGTTCCACTGTGGACCGGCGAGTGGTCCCGGTCAGGGGCGGACGCCGCCGGCCAGGTCGCCCAGCACCTCCTCCAACCGGTCCAGCGACGCCCGGACCCACGGCAGCGCCACCGGGTCGGCCGAGGCCAGGGCGGCCGTGCGCTCCTCGTCGGTGTCGCCGTAGAGCCTGCTGGTGGACGCGCGCAGCCGCAGCGCGTCCGCCGGCTCGCCGAACGCGCTGCCCGGCAGCACGCCGACACCGTGCCGCTCCAGCAGCCACCCCGTCAGCTCCGGGCCGGTGCGCACGCCGTGCGCCTCGGCCAGGTGCTCCCGCAGCGGCTCGAAGTCGGGGTACAGGTAGCAGGTGGCGCGCACCGGCCCGACGATCGCGCCGACCGCCGCCAGCCGTTCGGCCACCGCGCGGGCGACGGCGGCGTGCAGCCGCCGTGACGCCGCCACGTGCTCGACCAGCTCGGTCGGCTCGGCCAGGGCGAACGCCCCGACGGCCTGCACCGGGGCCACCGCGCTGGACCAGACCTGGCTGGCCACGTTGACCAACCGGTCACGCAAGGCGTGGTCCCCCACGGGCAGGCGGGCCACGCCGAGGCGCCACCCGCCCAGCGCGAACGTCTTGGTGAGCCCCGTGGTCACGACCGTGCGCTCCGGCGCGAACCGGGCCGGGGACGGCGCCGGGTTCCCCGCGTCGAACACCAGGTCGTGGTAGATCTCGTCGGACACGATCACCAGGTCCAGCTCGCGCGCCACGTCGGCGAGCCGGGCCGCGGTGACCGCCGTGATCACCGTGCCGGTCGGGTTGTCCGGCACGGTCACCACGACCGCCCGCACCTCGCGCCCGGCGGCACGGGCCGCGAGCACGGCCTCCCGCATGAGGTCCGGGTCGGGCACCCCGCCCTCGCCCGGACGGGTCCGCACCGGGAGGGCGCGGGCGCCGACGAGCCGGGCGTGCGCGGCGTAGCTCACCCAGCCGGGCACCGGGATCACCACGTCGCCGCCGATGGCCAGCAGCAGCGCGTACAGCAGCGGTTTGGTCCCCGGACCGGCCACCACGAAGTCCGGGTCGCCGTCCAGTCCGCGGCGGGCCCAGTAGCCGGCCGCCGCCGCGCGCAACGCGGTGCTGCCGGCCACCGGGCCGTACGCGCTCTCGCCGACCGCACCCGCCAGCGCCGCCTTCAGCGACGGGTGGACGGGCAGTCCGATCTCGCCGCTCGCCATCGTCAGGACGCGCTGTCCGGCACGGCGCCTCCGCGCCAGCATCTCGTCGGCGGCCATGGTCGCCGACATGGTCACGGTTTCGGGCACGATCAGCTCCCAGGGAGGTCAGGCAGCGCCGTAGCGCTCCCGGAGGACGGCCTTGCGGATCTTGCCGGTGAGCGTCTTGGGCAGGGCGTCCACCAGCTCCACCCGGTCGGGCCGGAACCGGTCGTCCAGCCCCGCCGCGCGGGCGTGCCCGCGCAGCTCCTCCAGCGACGGACCGCGCTCGCCGCCCGGCACGACGACCGCGCACAGCACGTCGCCGGGCAGGCCGACCAACGCCGCCTCGCCCACCAGGGGGTGGCTCTCCAGCACCGCCTCGACCTCGACCGCCGGCACGACGTGCCCGTCGCGGACGACGGCGTCCTTCGCCCTGCAGACGATCCGGATGCCGCCGCGCCCGTCGTGGCGCGCGAGGTCGCCGGTGTCGAACCAGCCCTGGGGGTCGAGCCCGGCGTCGAACACGTCCTGGCGCTTGAAGTAGCCGAGCGCCCGCGACGCGCCGCGCGTCCACAGCCGGCCGATCGAGCCGTCACCGGGCAGGCCGGTGGGGTCGATGCGGACCTCCATCCCGGTGATGGTCCGCCCGTTGCTGAACCCGGGCGCCTCCTCCGGGTCGTCGGCGCGGGTGAGCGTGACCGGCCCGAACTCCGACATGCCCCACAGCGAGTGCGACTTGACGCCCAGCACCTCGCGCAGGTCCACCACCAGCCGGGGCAGCACCGCCGCCGTGCCGATGACGGCGTTGCGCAGGCTGCGGACGTCCCGGGGCTTCGCCCGCTGGGCCGCCAGCACCGCCGCCATGGTCGACGGCGGGCCGTAGAGCAGGGTGGCCCGGTGCCGTTCGACCAGTTCCAGCAGGGCGTCCGGGTCCTTGACGTCCTGGAACGCGATCGTGCCTCCGACCAGGACGCCGGTGAGGAGGCCCTGGGCGAACCCGGAGTAGTGCACGAGCGGCGACGTCACCGCCGCCACCCAGCGCTCGTCCAGCTCCAACGCCTCGACGTACCCGCGCAGCGCCGCGTAGAGCGTGTTCTGGCTGTGCAGCACGCCCTTCGACTCGCCCGTGGTGCCTGAGGTGAACAGCACCACGTACGGCTCGTCCGGCCCGAGCGCCTCGCCCGCGAGGTCGTGGCGCTCCTCCCACGGCACGTCCACGAAGTGCTCGTGGAAGTCCCGCGCGCCCTCGGTCGGCCGCCCGTCGACCACCACGACGTGCGCCAGGCCCGCCAGCTCGGCCTTCAGCCCGACGACGGTCTCGGCCAGCGGCTCGCCCGCCCACTCCGGGATGGTGACGCACACCCGCGCCCCGGTCATCCCGAGCCGGTGCCGCAGCTCCGCCTCCGGGGTGTCCGGCTGGATCGGCACGATGACCGCGCCGACCGCCATGCACGCGAACACCAGCGGCACGATCTCCCACCGGTTCGGCAGCACGACGGCCACGTAGTCGCCGTGCCGCACGCCCAGCTCCCGCAGCGCGCCCGCGAACCGGTCCGTCAGCCGGGACAGCTCCGCGTAGTCCAGCGTCTCGGTGCGGGACGCGGCCACCCGGCGGGCCGCGACGGCGGTCTTGTGCGGCCGTTCCCGGGCCTGGCGGCGGAGGTCGTCGAGGAACGTCCCCGACCGCCACCACCCCTGCCGCAGGAACTCGGTCGCCCGGGCCTCCGCCACCGCGGTCACAGGCTGACCTTCCGCCGCGCCGCCACCAACTCCGGCACCGGGTCGCCGGACCTCCCGGCGGCGATCTCCAGCAGGTCGCGGGTGTTGCGCTCGACGCGGGCGCCCACCCAGTCGAACACCCACCGCTTGCGCGCCTCGCCCGGCAGCTCGAACGGCACGGTGCCGGTGAGCGCGAGGCCCGCCGCCGCGGCGCCGCCCACGTTCGCGACCACGTCCGGCACGAGCGTGACGCCGGCCGCGGCCATCCGCACCTTCGCCTCGGGGCTGGTGGTGATGTTGCCGCCCTCGACGACCAGGGAGGCGGTCAGCCGGTCCACGTTGCCGCCGTGGATGGCGTCCTTCTGCGCGGCCAGCACGAGCACGTCGGCCGGGACGTCCAGCCACGCGTCGGGCTCCGGGTTGACCTTGACGTTCTGCGGCAGCCGGGTGCGGTCGATCCGGCCCAGCGGGTCGGTGATCGCGATCAGGGCGTCGGACGGCAGGTGGTAGCCGCTGATCGTGCCGAACTCGTCGGCCACGCCGACGATCCGGTGGCCGCGCCGTTCGAGGAACTGCGCGACCGCGCGGCCCACCGAGCCGAAGCCCTGGATGACGACCGTGCCGGGTTCGTCGCGCCGCAACGCCTCCAGCGCGACGACGGCGGCGACGCCCACGCCGTGACCCGTGCAGTCGACCAGCGGCTCGTAGTACGTGCGCCAGTCGTACGGCATGGGGACGGCGCGCGGGCGCTTGCGCGGGTCGTACCCGGCGGCCTCGAAGAAGATGTTGCGCTCCGCCGGGCCGACGCCGAGGTCGGCGCCGAGGTGGATGCCGCCGTGCAGCAGGGGCGCGACCGTGCGGCCGAACACCTCGAGCGTGCGCTTCTTGTCCGAGCCGTCGTCCACGATGCCCGCCTTGGCGCCGCCGACGGGCAGGCCGACCAGGGTGAGCTTCTGCGTCATGCCGCGGGCCAGGCCGCGAACCTCCTCCTCGGTGACGTTCGGGGTCATGCGGGTGCCGCCCATGGCCCACCCGTCGACCAGCGAGTCCGCAATCACCCAGCCCTTGATGCTCTTGTCGTCACCGTTGAAGGCGACCGAGAACGCGGGCTCCTCAACCTTTTCCACCGGGTTTGCGTCGACAACAGTCATGTGCGGTGATCCCCAGATCGTGTCGGTGCTCGTGGTGAGCGGGGTTTACTGGAACAGCCGGACGAAGCCCTGGAGGACGGACAGGCCGTCGTTGCGGAACTCCAGGTGTGCCTGCGAGCCGTAGATCCGGCCGTCCTCGGACCGGATGAACTCCACCGGCGCGTCCTCGGACCAGCCGATGGCCTTGAACCCGAGCGGTGCTTCCTTCAGGTAGAGCATGTGGCGCTGGAACAGGGACACGGTCGGCTTGGCGTCCGCGAACACCGGCTCCTGCTTGTCCACGTGGACCTCGTGGTTGCCCACGCGGGACCGGCCCGGCACGAGCTCGGCGCCCGCGGCGGTGCCGATGATCTGCATGCCGCCGCAGATGCCCCACACCGGGACGGTCGACGTGAACACCAGGTCGACCAGCCGCCGGTAGTAGTCGCTGTCGTACGCGCGGACCTTCGTGCCGCTCAGCACCAGCGCCTGGTAGCGCGGGTCGAGCCGGTCGGGCACCTCGGCCGCCTTCACCAGGTCGGTGTCGGCGCCCAGGACCTCGAAGCTCTTGCGGACCTGCGGGATCGACAGGCTCCCGTTGTCCACGACGAGCACGCGGGGGGACGTCATCTCACCACTCCTCTCGCTGTCCGTTGCGCCTTCAGGTGGCGGTGATGGCGGTGCCGGTGGTCCCGGCGAGCAGGTCGGACACGCGCGCGCCGCCGAGGACGACCCGCTGGACGCCGCCGTCCAGCGCCTCGCCGGCGGCCCGCAGCTTCTTGCGCATGCCGCCGGTGGCGCCCTTGTCCCGGAACGCCCGCGCGGCGTCCGCGCCGATCCGCCGCACCGGCTTCCCGTCGACCAGCAGGAACGGCACGTCGGTGACGAGCGTCAGCGCGGGTGCCGGGATGGCCGCCGCGACGGCCGCCGCCGCCCGGTCCGCGTCGGTGTTGACGACCCGCCCCGCCGCGTCGCGGGCCAGCGGCGTGACGAGCACGCAGTGGCCCTTCCCGTGGCCGGTCAGGGCGGCGGGCTCCACCCGGTTGATCGGGCCGACCAGGTTGTCGATCTCCACCAGCTGCTTGTCGCGCCAGTACCAGCGCTCGCCGGGCCCCGCGTGCAGCAGGCCGTCGCTGCCGAGCAGCCGTGACGCGGTGACGCCGTTCTTCTCCAGCCGGGCGACCACCCCGTCCGCCAGCGCCGCGCTGACCTTGAGGATGTCGGCGATCACCTCGGGGGTGGTGTGCCGGCTCTGGTTGCCGTACCGGTCCCGCAGCACCGCCGACGGCTCGCGGTAGCGGGCGTCCAGCCGCTTCAGCGGCTTCGACCAGCCGTGCACCAGGACCAGCGGGTTCTCCCGGGCGTGGTCGGCCAGGTCCTCCCACCACGCGTCGTCCATGTCCTCCAGGCAGCTCCCGCCGAGCTTGACGACGGTCGCCGTCGCGTCCGCGCTCACGCCGGCATCACCGGCTGCATGGTCAGCCCCGTCTCCTCGGGCAGCCCGTACCGCTTGTTGATCGCCTGCACGGCCTGCCCGGCCGCGCCCTTGACCAGGTTGTCCAATGCGGACAGCACGACGATCCGGCCGCCGTCCGGGTCGTGCATGACCGTGACGTCGCAGTAGTTCGAGCCCAGCGTCGCCTGCGGGTCGGGCACGGGGATCAGCGTCTCGTTGTTGCGCCGCACCCGGACGAACGGGTGCTTCCGGTAGAAGCGGAGGTACGCGCGGGACAGCGTGCGCTCGTCCACGTCGTCGCGCGTGAGCACGTAGCAACTGGCCAGCAGGCCGCGCACGTTCGACACGCCGTAGGCCGACATGGACAGCGTGCCGACCGTGCCGGGCTTGCTGCGGCCCAGGAAGTCGCTCACCTCGGCGGCGTGCCGGTGCCCGGTGGGGGAGTAGGGCGCGATCGCGCCCGCCCGGAAGGGGTGCAGGTCGGACGTGCGCAGGTGCACGCCGCCGCCGCTGGACCCGCTCTTGCCGTCCACCAGCACGTGGTCGAGGTTCATGCCCAGCTCGAACACGAGCGGCGCGAGGCCCAGCGTGATCGCGGTGGCGTAGCAGCCGGCGAGGGAGATCAGGGGCGCGCCCACCATCTCCTCGCCGACCAGCTCCGGCACCCCGTAGACGAACCGGTCGGCGAGACCGTCCGCCCGCGGCACCTTCGGGTACCACTTGTGGTGCAGCTCGTCGCTGCGGATGCGGAACGCGCCGCTCAGGTCGACCACGCTCTCCACCCGGTCGGCGAACCGCGCGGCCAGGTCGGCCGACACCGGCGCGGGCGTGGACAGCAGCAGCACGTCGACCCGGTCGGCCACGTCGTCGGTCACCGGCTCGACCACCAGGCCCAGGTCCTGCCGCAAGCCGGGGTGCAGCTCGGAAGGTCTGCGTCCGGCGTGCTGCGACCCGCCCAGGAACGTCAGCTCCAGGTTGGGGTGCTGGCCGATCAGCCGCATCAGCTCGCCGCCCGCCAGGCCGGAGGCGCCGACGACGCCGACGCGAATCCCGCGGTCGCCGCTCATCCGAGCACCTCCCGCACGTACCGGCCGATCGCCCCGGCGACGTCCACGCCGCTCGTCGTGGCCACGGCCCGGAAACCGGGCGCGTGGTTCACCTCGTTGACGAGGTAGCCGTCGTCGGTCTTGAACAGGTCGATGCCGTAGATCCCGGCGCCGAGCCGCTCGACCACCGCGTCCACGACCCGCGTGATCTCCGGGTCGACCGCCACGGTGTGGTGGTTGGACCCGATGGCCGCGTTGTTGCGCCAGTCCTCGCCGTTGCTCTCGAACCGCGCCGTGGCCACGATCTCCCGCCCCACGACGAGGCAGCGCACGGAACCGCCGCCCAGGAACGGCTCGACCAGGCACGCCTGCTCGAACGCGTGCCCCAGGTCCTCCACGTAGTCGTACACGGAGTTCGCCGTGTCCGCGTCGCGCAGGAGGGTCACCCGCTTGCCCATGCCGCCGAAGATCGGCTTGAGCACCACCGGGAACGGCAGCTCCTTGACCGCCTTGCCGAAGTCGCGGCGCGACAGCACGAGGCGGAAGTCGGGCACCGGCACGCCGGCCCGGCGCAGCAGCGCGCGCAGGGCCAGCTTGTTCTCGCACGCCTGGATGACCGCGGACGAGTTCAGCGCGGGGATGCGCGCGGCCTCGGCGAGCGTGGCCAGCAGGCCGCCGCGGGTGTAGCTGCGGCTGCGGACCAGGACCACGTCGTAGGACTTCAGCGACTCGGCGTGCTCGTCACCGAGGCACAGCGACTCGTCGTTGACCCACTCGACCTCCAGCCCGTGCTCCGGGCCGCGGTCGATGAGCTGCCGCTCCTCCCAGCTGACGCGGTCCGCCACGATGGCGACTTTGCCGCCCATGTGCTTCTTCCCTTCGCCGGAACGCTGGTCGGTCGGTCACTGGCCCCAGTCGCGCAACTGCACCTCGACCATCTGCAGGACGAGCGTGCCGTCCTGGATCTCGTCGACCCGGAGCGTCAACAGGCACTCGGGGCACGACATCGTCTCGCCCTGCACCACGGGCGGGGTGGAGAGCGGGGTCTCGCACTCGGGGCAGGCCCCCGTGAGCATCTGCGTCATGATCGGTCCTCCCTGTTACGTCAGCTGTGCTGGAACTCGGCGGCGTGCTTGCGGATGGTGTCCCGGTCGAGGAGCGGACGGCCGTCCTGCTCCTGCCGGTCCGCCAGCCAGGTGGCGAAGGCCTCGACGTCGACCTCGACGTCCGAACCGGACAGCGCCCACTGGATGAGGGGCTTGGTGAACCGGGTGCGCACGCGCAGCTCGCGGCTGTTGCCGACCACCTCGGGCGGCAGGGTCTCGTACGCGGCCGGGTGGGAGAGCTGGCCGGGCAGCTCGTAGGCGAAGGCGTGCGGGGTGGTGGGACCGGACATGAAGGACTCGCCGAGGCCGGAGCCCTTCAGCGCGGCCTGGGTGAGGGTGGTCAGGTGCGACAGGTCGAACCGGTCGTCGCCGTAGACCACCCGCAGCGAGGTCAGCACCTCGGCCAGCGGGGCGTTGCCGCCGCGCTCGCCGATGCCGCCCGCGGTGGCGGAGATCCACTCGGCGCCCGCCTCGTAGGCGGCCAGCGAGTTGGCCGTGGCCATGCCGAGCATGTTGTGCGAGTGGATCTCGATCTCGGCGCCGTCGATCGCGGTCAGGTCGGAGATCACGTCGTACATCTGCCACGGCGCGAGGTACGCGACCGTCTCGGCCAGCCGGAACCGGTCCGCGCCCGCGGCGAAGCCCGCGGTCACGTAGGAGACGAGCCGCTCCCTGTCGGTGCGCGCGCCGTCCTCGCCGCTGAACGTGACGTGGAAGCCGCGCTCCTTGCACATCTCGATGGCCGCGTTCGCCACCGAGGTGAGGTACTTGGTGCTCGCCGACGCCAGCTTGAGCGCCGCGTGCTCGGCCGACGTCGGGATCGACAGCATCACCGACCGGACGCCCAGGCGCTCGGCCTCGTCCAGCGCCTTGACGACCTGCTGGCGGTCGCGCACCACGACCAGCGTCAGGCACCTCTCGGGACCGACGGCCTCGTGCGCGGCCTCGATCATGTGGGTGTCGCCGGACTTGGCGCCGGAGATCATGCCCACCTCGACCAGCTCGACACCGGTCCGCACCAGCAGCTGGGCGATGTAGGCGGTGTCCTTGGCGTTGAACTCGACGCCCGCCATGTGCGCGGAATCGCGCAGGGTGGCGTCGGAGATGCTCGGCAGCGGTCGAGTGGTCCGCCCGCCGACCGCGAGGAGACCCTCCCCGTCGTGCCGGCCTGTTTCTGCCATGACCTTTCACTCCTCCCCGAGGAAGTGCTTCTGGGTTTCACGGCGAGCGCCGTGGGTAATGTTCCGGGAAAGGCGGGCCGCCGTTCGGTGTGAATCGCGTCCACGGCGTCTGTTCTGCTCGAAAGCCTGGTGGGTATTGCCCGGCAGCATCAAGATCGGGCACGTCAGACCTTTGTGAAACTTTGTCATGCAGATGTCAGACGGCGAAAAGTCGTGCAAGGTCGACGTCAGAAAACCTCGGAATGCGGCCCACCGGCTGTGCACGGCGACGTGCCGCCATTACGGTGGGCCAAACCGGGGGATGCGGCTGCGGCGAAGTGCCGAGCGCGGCCGGTGGCGGTTTCCACGTCACCCCGACTCGGAATGGCCGAAAGGGGGCGTGACATGCCGGAGCGGGAAGAGGGGCGAAGGGCGCTGCGCGCGGCGCCGGCGGGCGCCGCGCGCAGCGGTCACCCGTGACCGATGCGGTAGCCCACACCCCGCACGGTCTTGATCCACGAACTCGAACCGAGCTTGGCGCGGAGGCTGCTGACGTGGGTGTCGATCGTCCGGCTGGACTCGGTCCAGCTGTCGTCCCAGATCTTGGCCATCAGCTCCTTGCGCGAGATGACCGCCTCGGGGTTGGCGGCGAGCGCGCGGAGCAGCTCGAACTCCTTGGCGGTCACCTCGACCAGGCGGCCGTCCAGCCTGACCTCGCGGGACCGCCGGTCGATGTGCAGCGGGCACAGCGAGATCTGGTCGGGGTCGTTCGGCCGGGGCTTGGCCCGGCGCAGCACGGCCTCGATGCGCGCCATCACCTCGCGGAACCCGCACGACCGCACCACGCAGTCGTCCGCGCCGGCCTGCAGCGCCAGCACGCGGTCCAGTTCCGTGTCGCGGTTCGCGATGGCGATGATGGGCGTGTCGCTGTCGGCGCGGATCGATCGGCACACCTCCAGGCCGTCGATGTCCGGCAGCTCCAGGTTGAGCAGCACGAGGTCCGCGTTGCGGTGCTCGCGGCACGCCTCGGTGCCGGTCGTGACGGTGCAGACCTCGTAACCCTGCCTGCGGAGGTCGCGCACGAGCGCGCCGCCCGCGGGGTCCTCTTCTACGACGAGCAACTGCATGGCGATCACTCATCGAGAGGGGTGGCCGCGACGCGCGGGTCCGGCCACCTGGCGGACACCGGACCACGTCGTGTCGACTCCCCTCGGCGGAGTAATCGCACCGGCCGCCCGGCCGATCCGCCCGGTGCGGGCGGATCGGAGGTGACCTCGACTTGTCGTGGGTGCCACGAACCCATTCCCCAGACCCCCAGCCTCGTTCAGCCGGACCGCGCGGAGGCATCCGACCTGCGAACATGTGCCACAAGATAAGCAGTGTCCCGCACCCGACCGGTCCCCCCAAACAGACCAACTCTCTGCTTGGAAAATCGCACCGGGAGATAGCCGTTCCGTATCCCGGCCTTGCGCCGTCCATCGTCAACGGGTACCCGCCGGTCGGGCTGTGCATGACCGACAACCGGCGATACCCGATTTACGCGGACTCGTCGTTCATTCGTGGTGCGAGTTATTCGTGGACCGCCGCGGCGGCCGTGGGTGATCCGCCGCGGCGATTCACGCAGTGCGACCGGAACGGAGGTGGTTGCGTCCGAAAGTGTGATCGGGGCCGGGTGGAATGCGAAACCGGCCGCGACCCGCCGTCCGGCCGCCGTGGCCGCACCGTCCTGGTGGGACAGTCCGGTCGCGACGGTCCCGCGCTCGTGGCTCGGGGTCGGCGTGCGGGCGTGGCCGGCACACTGTAGACGATCTTGAACGGGCGTCGCGCGGCCAGGGTGGAAGTGCCGGGCGGGCGGCACCGGGCGTGCGCGGACGGAGGAAGGCGAAGGCGGTGAATGGTGACTGAACGTGACGGGCGTTGTGCCGGTCGAGGGGCGGGCTCGCGACGCTTCACGGCGCGTATGGGGCTGTCGGCACGTCGATGTGACGGTTCGCCGCGCTCTCGCCGCCTCGTCCGGCTCGGCGTGACCGCGGGTGGGGCCGGGTCGGCGTCGCCGATCGCGCGTCCCATAATGGACCGCCGTCGACGCCGTCGGTGCCCCGACGGCCGCCGGGACGGCGGAGTCCGCCAAGCCCTGGGGAACCGGGGAATGGCATGCCATCCCTCGTCGTTGCACAGGTGCCGCACGTGGTCCGCCGGCGCTGTGGGGATCTCGTCGAGGGTCGCGTCACCGTTCCGTGGGCGTCGACCGCGTGCCGTCAACCCGCACCGCCTCGCCGCCTTCGTGTGGCCTAGGTCACAGTGGGCCGGCTTGACCTTCACACTTATGTGAAGGTTCGATTATACAAAGCATGTCAACGTCTCACGCAGGGTTACCGACGGACTCCCCTACGGGAGCTGAAAAATCCAAACTTCCCATGGCCGCGCTGGCGGCACTCGCCACGGCCGCGTTCATGGGAATCCTGACCGAGGCGCTGCCCGCGGGCATGCTGCCCCAGATGAGCCGCGACATGGGCGTCAGCGAGTCCGCGATGGGCCAGGCGCTGACGATCTACGCGATCGCCTCCTCGATCACCGCGATCCCCCTGTCCGCGGCCACGGCGTCCTGGCGGCGCAAGCCCCTCCTGCTCATGGCGGTGGCCGGGTTCGCGGTCGCCAACACCGTCACGGCGGTCTCGGACAGCTACCTGCTGACCATGGTGTTCCGCTTCATCGCCGGCGTGGCCGCGGGCTTCATCTGGGCCCTCCTGGTCGGCTACGCCCGCCGCATGGCCCCGCCGCACCTGCAGGGCCGCGCGATCGCGATCACCATGGCGGGCGTCCCGCTCGCGCTGTCGCTCGGCATCCCCGCGGGCACGTTCCTCGGCGAGCTCTTCGGCTGGCGGTTGACGTTCTGGCTCGTGACGGGCCTCGCGGTCGTCCTCATCGGCTGGATCCTGACGTCGGTGCCGGACTTCCCGGGCCACAAGCCGGAGAACCGGGTGCCGATCCTGCGGTCCTTCACCCGACCCGGCGTGGCGGCGGTCCTGTTCGTGGTCGCCGCGTGGGTGCTGTCCCACAACATCCTCTACACCTACATCTCGACGTTCCTCATCGAGTACAGGATGGGCGGCTCCATCGACCTGGTGCTGATGGTCTTCGGCATCGCGTCCCTGATCAGCATCCTGATCACCGGCGCCCAGGTGGACCGCAGGCTGCGCCTGCTGACCATCGTCAGCGCCATCCTGGTCGCCGTGTCGGCCGCCATCCTCGCGGTGCTGGCCGACTCCCCGACCCTGGTCTACGTCGCGGCCACGCTGTGGGGCCTCGGCTGGGGCGGCGTCACCACGCTCCTCCAGACCGCCGTCACCGACGCGGGTGGCGACGAGGCGCAGGCCCTCCTGGTGACCACCTGGAACGGCTTCATGGCCGCGGGCGGCGCCGTCGGCGGCATCCTGCTCGACTTCCTCGGCCCCAAGTCGTTCCCGTGGAGCGTCCTCGCGCTCATCCTGCCGGTGCTGCTCGTCGTGGTCGTCGGCCGGGCGCACGCCTTCCCCCCCAAGCGTCCGGGCACGACCTGAGGCTGACCGGACGGCAACGGGTCCGGCCCCACCACCGAGGTGATGGGGCCGGACCCGTTGGCGTGCGGCGTCAGGCCGCGTCGGCGCGGCCCGCGAACCGGACCACGTTGGACAGCACGACGTCGTGCGACGTCACCTCGATGGTGATCCGGTCGCCGTCGGCGATCCGGAACCCGGCGTGCCAGCTCGCCTTGTCCGAGCCCAGCAGCACGTAGTTCACCAGCCCCGGCCGGCGCAGCGCCGGGTACGAGAGCAGGTTCTCCACCATGTCCTCGACGCGGTGGTAGATGGCGTCCGCCCCGCACGTGAAGGGGCCTTCCCACGCGGTGTCCCCGGCGCGCTCGATGACGATGCGGCCGGTGACCGTCTGCGGCGGCTTGTCCAGGAACAGCCAGGGCGTCATCGACGTGTCGCACAGCTTGGCGTACGGCGTCCAGCCCCACGGGTTCTGCAGGTGCAGGCCGATGTCGTTCAGGTCGTTGCCGAACGTGTAGCCCGCGTAGTGCGGCGTGCCGTGCTCGTCGTTGACGTAGACCAGCGCGACCTCGGGCTCCTCAAGCAGCGCCACGGCCGACGCCGGCACGGTCATCGGGTCGCCCGGCATCCGCAGCCACGAGGCCATGCCCTTGATGAGCCAGTTGGGCGCGCGGAACTCCTGGTCCGGCGCCGGGTCGTGGTCGAACTTGGACCGGTGCGTGCCCATGAAGCCGCTGACGAGCGCGTTGTTGGTCCGCGTCGGCAGCAGCGGCGGGAGGTAGCGCAGGCCCTCACCGCCGGCGGGGACCACCACCTCCTCCGCGCCGTCCGCGAGGGCCGCGCCGAGCCCCGGCCCGTCGGTCTCGGTGACGGCGGCGCGCAGCCGGTCGTCGCTCACCCGGTACAGCCGCTGCGGCTCGCCGGGCGCCGCCCGGTCGAAGCCGACGAACCGCTCGCCGTGGTACTCGCACTCGAAGAGGATGGACATGCTGTGGCCTCCTCGGCCGTCGGGGATGGGTCGGGATGACTGTGCTGCAAGGGGGATCGGGTGTTGGGGCGGCGAGCCGCGGGGTGGCGGGTGACGCCGTCGTCACCCGGCACCCGGCTCACGCCGTCGTGCTCGCGGGGTGCGGCACGCCGTCCAGGCCCACCGGGTCCTGCGCCAGGCCGGTGGGGGTCAACCAGTCGAACTCCTCGTAGACCGCCGGTCCGAGCCCGAGCCCCTCGGTGACCTGCTCGCGCAACCGGTTGGACGCGAACCCGCCGATCACGTTCATCTGCGCGTCCCGGTAGTGGCGCTCGACCTCGTGGCCGGGGGTCACGCCGAACGCGCCGTGGATCTGCACGGCCCGCGCCGCGACGTCCACCGCCATCTCCGTCGAGTAGATCTTGAGCATGGCGATCAGGTCGCGCGCCGAGCGCCCGGCCGCGCGTTCGGACGTCGCCCGCCGGGCCAGCAACCGGGCCGCGTCGATCTGGGCGCGCGACTCGGCGAGCTGCGCGTGCACGCCTTCCATGTGCGCCAGGGGCCGTCCGAACGAGACGCGCTCGCGGGCGTGCCGCGCGGAAGCGTCCAAAGCGGCCTCGGCGATGGCGACGGCGGAGAACGAGATCAGCAGCCAGCCCCACGCCATGCCCTCGGCGAGTTCCTTGAACTCCACCGGGATCACGTCGGCCTCGGCGACCCGGGCGTCGTCGAAGACGATGCCGCCCCAGGGCATCGCGCGCAGACCCATGTGCGGAATCGCGTAGCGCTGGGCTCCGGACTGCCGAAGGTCGACGAACGCGAGG
Organism: Saccharothrix hoggarensis; assembly: GCF_042678885.1. Classification (GTDB taxonomy): domain Bacteria; phylum Actinomycetota; class Actinomycetes; order Mycobacteriales; family Pseudonocardiaceae; genus Actinosynnema; species Actinosynnema hoggarensis. The sequence continues at coordinate 724 of NZ_JBHTLK010000147.1, read as the reverse complement.
CACCAGTCGGGGCCCTCCTCGCCGGGTCCGTGCTCCAGCCGCGCCAGCGTCACGGCCAGGTCGGCGATGGGCGCGTTGGTGATGCGGGACTTCTCGCCGTTGATGACGTACCCGTCGCCGTCCGGCGCGCGGCGCACGGTGGTCTGGAACGTGCTCGCGTCGCTGCCCGCGGCCTTCTCCACCACGCCGAAGGCGGCCAGCCGCTCACCCGCGAGCAGCGGGCGGATCAACCGCTCGTGCTCCGCGACGTCGCCGTAGGTGGAGATGAGCTTGACGCACAGCAGGGCCGAGACGGTCGCCGCCCAGAACGTGCCGGAGCACGCGCGGGCCAGCGCCTCCATGGCCTCCGCCTGGGTGCGGCCGTCGGCGCCGCTGCCGCCGTGCTCCGGCGGGTGGAACAGCCGCAGGTAGCCGCTGTCGACGATCTCCTTCCAGTTCAGGTCCGGGATCTCGCCGGTCCGGTCGGTCTCGGCGGCCCGGGACGCGATGCCCGGGAAGCGGTAAGGGGTCGTGGTCTCGCGGTCGTCGGTCATGTCGCTGTGCCGTCCTCGAGTTCAGCCGAGTGCCAACAGGGACGCCGCGATCACCGGTCGCAGCACCTCGGTGCCGCCGCCGGTCTCGGCGAAGAACAGGGCGTCGCGGTGCGCCCTCCCGGCCGGGTGCCCGTCGGAGAAGGCGGCCGGGCCGGCCAGCCGCGCCGCGCCCTCGGTGACGGCGCGCGCGG
>NZ_JBHTLK010000146.1:0-17655 GCF_042678885.1 Saccharothrix hoggarensis | reverse complement strand
ACCAGCGCCCCCAACCCCGCCGCCGCCGCGGCCGACCGCATGGCCGCCAGCACGTCGCCGGACAGCCCGCGCCCGACGTGGTCCGGGTCGACGGCGATCTCCAGCGCGCACGCGGTGTCGGCCTCGACGCCGTCCATCACGTCCTCCGCCGCCCACACGGCCACCTGGTCCCACCCGCCGTCGGGGAACCGCGGCCGCGAGTCCCGGTCGGCCCGGTAGCCGACCATGATCCCGCGCGCCACGGGCCGGTCGCCGTCCAGCACCGCCACCACGAGGTGCGGCCACCGCTCGGCCACCCGCCGTCCCCGCACGAGCAGCGACGCCAGGTTGCCCCGCGTGAACCGGGGCGAGTCGGGCGGGTAGGGAATCCCGTAGACCGCGTCGACCAGGTCGGGCCGCGACGCGAGGGTCACCACGTGCACCGGCATGGCGTCGCTCAGGGGACGGCGTGCGCGGCCACGGCGGCGGTCAGCGCCTCGCGCCAGTGCCGCAGCGGCGGGAGCCCGGCGTCCGCCCACGCCTGGCCCGACAGCACCGAGTACGCCGGGCGCGGGGCGGGGCGGGGGAAGTCGGCGGTGGCGCACGGGCGCACGCGTTCCGGGTCGAGGCCCAGTTCGGCGAAGATCGCCCGCGCGAACCCGCACCACGTGGTCTCGCCGGCGCCGGTCGCGTGCAGCACCCGTGCGGGCGTGCCGCCGGAGGACACCAGCGCGGCCAACGACAGCAGCCCGCGGGCCAGGTCGAGCGACCACGTCGGCGAGCCGACCTGATCGTCCACAACGGACAGCGTCTCGCGCGTGGTGGCCAAGTGCGCCATCGTCTTCACGAAGTTCGCGCCGTGCTCGCCGTAGACCCACGACGTGCGCACGACCCACGATCGGTCCCAAGTGGACAGGACGCGTTCCTCGCCGGCGAGCTTGGTGCGCCCGTACGCCGACCGCGGCCCGGTGGGGTCCGACGGCTCGTACGGACGGGTGGCGTCGCCGGGGAACACGTAGTCCGTCGACACGTGCAGCAGCGGCACGTCGTGCGCGCGGCAGGCGGTGGCGAGGTGCTCGGGCCCGAGCGCGTTGACCGCGAACGCCCGGTCCCGGTCGGTCTCGGCCGCGTCCACCGCGGTGTACGCGGCGGCGTTCACGACCACCGGCCGGAACCCGGCGTCACGGGCGGTCGCGGCGAAGGCCGCCACGGCGTCCGACACGGCGGACGGGTCGGTCAGGTCCAACTCGGCCGACGACGGCGCGTCCACCAGGCCGTCCTCGGGCGCCGCCGCCACGACGTCACGCCCGAGCTGGCCGCGGCCGCCGGGCACGAGGAGCGCGAGTTCCATCAGCCGGCCAGGGCCGCGCGCTGCTTCAGCGGCTCCCACCACGACCGGTTGTCCCGGTACCACTGGACGGTGGCCGCCAGCCCGGCCTCGAAGTCGACCCGCGGCGCGTAGCCCAGCTCGGTGCTGATCTTGGTGATGTCGACCGAGTAGCGGCGGTCGTGGCCCTTGCGGTCGGCGACCGGCTCGACGAACGAGTCCCAGTCACGCCCGGTGGCCGCGAGCAGGCGCTCGGTCAGCTCCCGGTTGGTCAGCTCGGTGCCGCCGCCGATGTTGTAGACCTCGCCGCCGCGGCCGCCCTCCAGCACGAGCTGGATGCCCCGGCAGTGGTCGTCCACGTGCAGCCAGTCGCGCACGTTCAGCCCGTCGCCGTACAGCGGCACCTTCCGGCCGTCCACCAGGTTGGTGACGAACAGCGGGATGACCTTCTCCGGGAACTGGTACGGACCGTAGTTGTTTGAGCACCGGGTGACGCACACCGGCAGCCCGTGCGTCCGGAAGAACGACCGGGCGAGCAGGTCGGACGACGCCTTGGACGCCGCGTACGGCGAGTTCGGCTCCAGCACGTGGTCCTCGGTCCACGAGCCCTCGTCGATCGTGCCGTACACCTCGTCGGTGGAGACGTGCACGAACTTGGCCACGCCGGCTTCCAACGCGCCCTGCAACAACGTGTGGGTGCCCAGCACGTTGGTGAGGACGAAGTCGGCCGAACCGGAGATCGAGCGGTCCACATGCGACTCGGCGGCGAAGTGCACCACCACGTCCGTCCGGCGCATCAGGTCGCCGACGAGCTCGCGGTCGCAGATGTCGCCCCGGACGAACGTCAGGCGCGGGTCGTCGGCGACCGGCGCCAGGTTCGCCTCGTTGCCCGCGTAGGTGAGCTTGTCGAGCACCACGACCTCGGCGTCGGCGTAGGCCGGGTACGCGCCGGACACCAACTCCCGGACGTAGTGCGAGCCGATGAACCCCGCCCCACCCGTGACCAGTACGCGCATGCCCCGTGCCCTCCTACGACCAGTCCGCCCACCGCAGTCTGTCACGGTGGTTAACCGTGCAACCCACCCGGTTGTTACAGCGTCTCCCGTATAAGGGGAATGTCGGACGCGGCCGCCGCTCCGCGACTAATCTCGACAGGTAGCAGGGCGCGTGTGGGGGAGGCAGTCAGTGGACCGGAGTCCGCCCGATTCAGCCGGTGGCTCGACAGGTCGACCGGACGGTGGCCCGACGCGCGGGTCGGCTGCTCTGCGTACCCTCCTGGTCACGGGGCGTTCCCTGCTGGCCCTGCTGTCGGCGGCTGTGCTCGTCGTCACGTGGTACGGCTGGTACTACCTCGGCGACATCGACGACGGCGTGACGCGGACCGACGTCATCTCCTCCTCGACCAGCGGGCAGGCCGACGGCAAGGCCCGCAAGCCGCTGGACGGCGCGGTCGACATCCTGCTGGTCGGCGTCGACAGCCGGACCGACGCGCAGGGCAACCCGCTGTCCGACGAGGTGTTGGCGCTGCTCAACGGCGGTGTCGCCGACGGCACGATGAACACCGACACGATGATCCTGGTGCACATCCCCCAGGACGGGACCCGCGCGGTCGCCATCTCGTTCCCGCGCGACGCGTACGTGGAGATCGCGGACGGGTTCGGCAAGCACAAGCTCAACTCGGCCATGGCGCGGCAGCGCAACGACACGGCCCAGCGCCTGCGCGAGAAGGGCGTCACCGACGAGGACCGGATCGAGCTGGAGTCCACGCTCGCCGGCCGCAAGACGTTGATCAAGACCATCGAGGGGCTGACCGGCGGCGCCATCACCGTCGACCAGTACGCCGAGGTGAACCTGGCCAGCTTCTACGAGGTGACGAAGGCCATCGGCGGCGTCGAGGTGTGCCTGAAGCAGGCGACGCAGGACTCCGACTCGGGCGCGAACTTCCAGGCGGGCCGGCAGACCATCTCGGGCGCGCAGGCGCTGTCGTTCGTGCGCCAGCGCGGCGGGCTGCCCGGCGGCGACCTCGACCGGATCGTGCGCCAGCAGGTGTTCATCGGCGCGCTGGCCCGCAAGGTGCTGTCCACGGGCACGCTGACCGACTTCGACCGGCTCGACCAGCTCGTGACGGCGGTGAAGAAGTCCGTGGTGATCAGCGAGGGCTGGAACATCCCGGAGTTCGCCGAGCAGATGCAGGGGCTCGTGTCGGGCAACATCCAGTTCCGCACGATCCCGGTCGGCGAGCCGACGGACACGTACAGCGACGGCAACGTGCTGCCGGTCGACCCGGCGCGGGTGCGGCAGTTCATCAAGGGCCTGGCGACGGACCAGGGGCCGTCCACGTCGCCCACCACCACGACCCCGGCCGGTCCGCCGAACTCGGCCATCACGGTGCACGTCTACAACTCCGCGGGCGTGCTCCGGCTGGCGGCCACCGTGCTCGACATGCTGGTGCAGCAGGGGTTCCGGCCGGGCGTGGCGGAGACCGGGACGTACACGGAGACGACGTCCGTGCGGCACGCGCCGGGCGAGCGGTCGAGCGCCGAGAAGGTGATCGAGGCCCTGGGCGGTAACGCCGAGGCGGTCGAGGACGACTCCGTGCCACGGGGGCAGGTGCTGGTGTACGTCGGCGCGGACTTCACGCCGCCGGACCGGTCGGACCCCGCGTCGGTGGACGGCGCCGGCACGGGTGTCGCGTCGACCACCAGCCCGACCCCGCCGATCACCGCCGACGGTGTGGTGTGCGTCAACTGAACACCCGTCCGCCCACCGACCCGGACGTCCGACCGGACCAAGGTGGTTAGCCTCATCGGACGGACCACCCGCAGGAGGGAGCACCGGTGAAGGCCGCGCTGCTGATCGGACGCACGCTCGTCGTGCTGCTGTCCGCGGCCGTGCTGGTGCTGTCCGGTTACGGGTGGGCGACGTTGAAGCGCGTCGAGGAGAGCGTGAACACGACGGACGTGCTGATCGAGCTGTCGGACGTGCCGAACGCGCCGCCCGTGGACGACGGGGCGACCGACATCCTGCTGGTGGGCAGCGACAGCCGCACCGACGCCCAGGGCCGGCCGCTGCCCGAGCACGTGCTGCGGCAGCTGCGGACCGAGGCGACGGACACCCTCAACACCGACACGATCATCGTCATGCGGGTGCCGCGCAACGGGGGCAGGGCGCAGGCCGTCTCCATCCCGCGCGACACGTACGTGACCATCCCCGACCACGGCGACGAGAAGATCAACTCGGCGTACGGGCTGACCAAGTTCTTCACCATGCAGCGGCTGCAGGCCGAGGGCGTGACCGACCTGACCGAGCGCTCCCAGCAGGGCGACCAGGCCGGGCGGCGGGCGCTGGTGCAGGTGGTGCAGGACCTGACCGGCGTGCGCGTCGACCACTACGCGGAGATCAACCTCTACGGGTTCTACCTGCTCACGGAGGTCATCGGCGGGGTGGACGTGTGCCTGAGGCAGGCCACCTCCGACCCGGACTCCGGCGCGGACTTCCGCGCGGGCGTGCAGTCGATCTCCGGCGGCGACGCGCTGGCGTTCGTGCGGCAGCGCAAGGGCATCCCGAACGGCGACCTGGGGCGGATCACCCGGCAGCAGGTGTTCATGTCGGCGGCGATGGCGAAGCTGATGTCCGCGGGCACGCTCACCGACCCGGCGCGGCTGTCCGGGCTGCTGGACGCGGTGAGCAAGTCGGTGGTGGTGGACGAGAAGCTGGACCTGGCGACGTTCGCCGGGCAGGCGCGCGGGCTGGCGGGCGGGAACGTCGAGTTCGCGACCATCCCGGTGACGGGCGTCGGCGCGCGCAACGAGCGCGGCCAGAGCATCGTGACCGTCGACCCGGCGCAGGTGAAGGCCTTCGTGGCCGAGCTGCTGGGCGAGAAGACCCCGACCCCGGCGCCCACCACGACACCCGCGGCCACCACGACGACGGCCGCGACGACGGGCACGACGACTGGCGCCACGACGCCCACGCGGAGGTTCGGCGGCGACCGGCCGGTGGCGCTCGACGGGCGGGCCAGGGCCGCCCTCCAAGGCCCGCCCTGCGTCGACTAGGAGCCCGGTCCGGGGCCGGCGCGTGGCCGCCGACCCGGCGTGGCAAGGTTGGCGCATGACCGTCACGGATGCCCTGTTCGCACCCCTGTTCGCGGCGAATCCCGGCCGTCCCCTGATCACGCACTACGACGACGCGGCGGGCACGCGGGTCGAGCTGTCGCGGGCCACGATCCGCAACTGGGCGGCCAAGACGGCGAACTGGCTGCGTGACGAGCACGACGTCGAGCCGGGCGACCCGGTGGCCGTGCTGCTGCCGGCGCACTGGCAGACGGCGGGCGTGCTGCTGGGCGCGTGGTGGTGCGGCGCGGCCGTGACGGACGACCCGGCGGGCGCGAAGGTGGCGGTCGTGGCTCCCGGCGGCGAGGTGCCCGGCGCGCTCGTGACGGCCGTGGCGTCGTTGCACCCGATGGGCCTCGGCAGCGGCGCGCCGGTGGACTACAACGACGACGTGCGGGTGTTCGGCGACGACTTCACGCCGTGGGAACCGGTGCCCGGCGACACCCCCGCCCTCCTGCGGTCCACTGTAGACGAAGTGGTGGAGGAGGCGCACCAGCGGGCCGCGACGCTCGGCATCACCACGACGTCCCGCGTGCTGTCCACTGTGGAGTGGGCCTTCCCGGACGGCCTGCTGAACGGCTTCCTGGCCGTGCTCGCGGGCGGCGGGTCGCTCGTCCAGTGCAGCCACGCCACGCCGGACCTGCTCCCCGCGCGACGGGCGAGCGAGCAGACGACGTTGGACCTCGTCGGCTAGCACGGCCCCGCACCCCCCTTCTCAGCTGACGAGGCGGTTCGCCTCGACGGCGGCACACCCGTGCCTCCTTCCGGTTGACAGCGGCTCGCGACCAGCGTACAAAACCAAGTAGTTAGATAACCAAGTGGTTAGGTAGCGATGGCGGACGATCCCCTAAGCCTCACCTTCGCGGCGTTGGCCGACCCGACGCGGCGGGCGATCCTGGCCCGCCTGGCCGAGGGCGCGGCGACCGTGAAGGAACTCTCCGCGCCGTTCGCGATGAGCGGCCCGGCGGTCTCCAAGCACCTGCGGGTGCTGGAACGGGCGGGGCTCATCACGCGCGGCCGCGACGCCCAGTGGCGTCCGTGCGCGCTGGACGCGACGCCGTTGCGCGAGGTCGCCGAGTGGGCCGACGGGTACCGCCGGTTCTGGGACGACAGCTACCGGCGCCTCGACGCCTACCTCGAACAGCTGAAGGAGCGGAAAGATGAGCACTGACACCACCGCGCGGTGGACCACGCCGTCCGACCTGGAAGTGGCCGTGACGCGGTCGTTCGGCGCGCCCCAGCGGCTCGTGTTCGACGCGTTCACCAAGCCGGAGCACGTCGCGCGCTGGATGCTCGGCCCGGAGGGCTGGACCATGCCGGTGTGCGAGATCGACCTGCGGCCGGGCGGGCGCTGGCACATGGTGTGGCGGCGCGCCAACGGCGAGGAGATGGCGATGACCGGCGAGTACCAGGAGGTCACGCCGCACTCGCGGACCGTGCAGACCGAGTCGTGGGGCCCGGACTGGGCAACGACGGTCAACACCACCGAGTTCATCGCGGACGGCGACCGCACGACCGTCGTGCAGACCATGAAGTACCCCTCGCGGGCCGACCGCGACCGCGCCCTCGACACCGGCATGACGGACGGCGCGGACATCAGCTACGACCGGCTCGACGCCTACTTGGCCGCCACCGCCTGAGCGCCTGCCTGAGCGCGTGCGTGACGGCCGTCCGGAGACCAGCGGGGCACCACCCGACCTCCGGCCGAGCACCGCCTGAGCACCGCCCGACCGCGTCCGACCGCATCCGACGGCGTCCGACGGCGTCCGTTCGGCGGCAACGCGCACCGATCGGGTTTGGCGTTCACGCCAAGGGGTTATTGACCGGTTGACCTTCATCGCGAGCGCGCGGGACGTTGACCGGATCGGTGGACATGCTCAGTTCGTACGTTGAATCGGTCCGGGCCGGTTTCGGGGCGTTCGTCGGCGTGGGCGTGCTGGTCCTGCTGCCGCTGATCGCCTTGCACTACCACCGGTTCGGGCGCGTCGAGCCCCGCCGCGCCCTGGTCCTGTACGGGCTGCTGGCGTACGGCCTGGTGGCCTTGGCGCTGATCTTCCTGCCGTTCCCGTCGGCGCTGGTGTGCACCGGCGAGCAGATGGTGTCGACCACGCCGTTCCGCTGGATCACCGACATGCGCAACAACCTGTCGGCCAACGGGCGTTCCGGCGTGGTCGCCGTGGTCACGTCGACCGTGTTCCTCCAGCAGGCGTTCAACGTCGCCCTGTTCGTGCCGCTGGGCGTGGTGCTGCGGAAGTCGTACGGGCGCGGGCCGTTCGCGGTGGTCGCGATCGGGCTCGGCATCTCGCTGGCGGTCGAGGTGGTGCAGTTCTCCGGCAACCTGGGCGCGTACCCGTGCCCGTACCGCATCGCGGACGTCGACGACCTGATCTCCAACACCGCCGGTTCGCTGCTCGGCTGGATGATCGCGCCGGTCGCGCTGGTGGTGCCCGCGGTGCCGCACCCGGACGCGTCGACCGCCCCGCCGGGCACGGTGTCCGTGCCGCGCCGACTCCTCGGGCTGCTGATGGACGTGCTGGTGCTCGCGGTCGTCGCCCGGCTCGTCTTCGACGGCAACCGCTGGTGGGTGGTCGGCCTGGCGGTGGCGATCCGCGTCGTCGTGCCGTCGCTGACGGGCGGGCACGCGCTGGGCGGGTGGTTGCTGCGGTACCACGTCCGCCGTCCGGACGGCGCCCGCGCCAACCCGGCGCGGATCGCGCTGCGCGAACTCCTCGGCGTCACCGGCCTGATCGCCTACGTCGCCCTGGCTCCCGCCGACTGGTGGTTCGCCGTGGACATGTGCGTGCTGGCGCTCGTGGTCGTCGGCGCTTTCGTGGTGCCGGTCTTCCGCCGTGACCAGCGGGGCGTGCCGGACCTGGTCGCCGACACGCGCGCCGTGCGGACCGCGGAGCACGTCCCGGCCGCGCCGGCGGGCGTCGGCTCCTAGCCGCTTCGGCCTGGCGGCCCCGTCGCCGGGACCGCCAGGCCGGGTCGTCGCGGGACTACCTGGCGGCGCAGGCGGGGCTGATCCCCGACCCGGCGCCGGTGCCCTGGAAGCCGAATTCGGTCGACTGACCGGCGGCGATGGAGCCGTTGAAGCTGACGTTCGTGAACTGGACCGTGCCGGAGTTGCCGCTGCGGTTCGCGTTCCACGCGTTGGTGACGCTCGAACCCGCCGGGAGGGCCACGGTCACCGTCCAGCCGTTGACCGGCGCGGAGCCCGCGGTGACCCGGATCGTGGCGACGAACCCGCCCGTCCACTGGTTCACCGACGCCGACGCCGTGCAGCCGCCCGCGGGTGGCGTGGTCGTCGTCGTGGTGGTGGACGTCGTGGTCGACGTGGACGTGCTGGTCGAAGTGGACGTGGACGTCGTGGTCGTGGTCGTCGTGGTCGTCGTTCCGCCGGACAGGGTCGGCGTCTGCCAGTCCCGCCACTCGGCCAGGTTGCCGGCCTTGCGGCTGGAGATCCGGAACGTGCCCGCCGCGCTCCCCGTCTTCAGCAGGTGCTTCTGGATGTTCTGCTGCAACGGGGTCCGCCACTCGGTGCGGGACGCGCAGTGCGTGCCGTCCTGGACGTCGGACCAGTACGTGATGTTGTCGCCCGCGCCGAGCGCCTTGTAGACCTCCGCGCCCGCCAGCGCCGCCACGCTGCCCGACCGCGCACCCAGCCAGTCGACGTGCGGGTTCTCCATGATGAGCAGGCCGCGCGGCGCGACCATGCCGACCATCTGGTGCGTGTCGACGGGCAGCGAGTTCGGGTTGCCCGTGAACGAGCCGAACGCGTCACCCAGCCACGGCTGCTCGCCGTAGGCGCTGCTCAACGGCTGCGCGCCGCTCTCCCCGGCGACCGCGCGGAAGGCGGGCACACCGGCGCTGCCGGACTCGATCGGCATGGTCAACGCGACGCGCTGGTCGAACACGCCGCTCGCGAACGCGCCCTTGCCGTACCGGGAGCAGCCCGTCACGCCCATCGCGTCGGCCTTGAGGATCGTGCCGCCGGACTGCTCGACGACGTCGATGATCCGGCTGACGCCCCAGGCCCACGCCATGAGCAGGCCGGTGCTGCTGGACGAGCCGTAGATGCTGTAGAACGCGCCCTGCTTGTTGCCGCGGGCCGTGCCCTCGCGCCCGACCGCGATGGGGTCGTAGTTGATGACGGCCGCGCCGGCGGCCTTGATCGTGGCCGTGTCCGCGCCGAGCCCGCCCAGGACGACGACGGCGGGGAACGGCCCGGAACCGCTCGGCAGCTCGACCCTCGCGGAGAAGCTCGCGCTCCGGCCGTTCTCCGACACGTTCACGGTGATGGCGGAGCTCGTGACGGTGCCCGTGACGCTCGCGGGCTTCGCGGGCTTGTCGCCGTAGACGTACCGCTCCGCCAGCTCCCTGGTCTCGGCGCGCCGGCACCGCCAGTCCGACTTGGACGTGACGCGCGTGCCGTCGATCCTCTTGAACGGGTCGGGGAGCTTGGAGTTGGCGGGCGTGGAGCCGGGCAGCGCGACCCGGCAGTCGGCGCCGTCGTCCTCGACGCCCGCGGCGGCCGCGACGACGTCGGCGGCCGGTGCGGTGGTGGTCTTCGCTGCCGCCGTCATGGCGCCGGCGAGCGCAAGCCCCGCCACCGCCAGCACGACGACCGTTGATCGGCTCTGAGAGCGGCCCGAGCGGATGGTCACCAGGGCTCCTTCCGGGTGGTGGGTGGAGGCGGCGACGGTGATCCTGACCACAGTGGTCGGCGGCCTAAAGTTTCGATGACATGACCGAAACATGTCAATGCGCTGCAACCCCGGGTTTGAAGTCGTGGTCTCAGTTGGAGCCGAACGTCGCAGTCACCCACCTGAGCGCGCCTTGATCGGGTGATCGGGCCACGGCGCGAAAACGGCCCGGGCGCGGCCTGATCGAGTGATCAGACCGCGCCCGGGCCGTGAGGCGGAGAGGAGCGAAGGGCCTAGCCGTTGAGCAGGGCGCGGGACATGACGACGCGCTGGATCTGGTTCGTGCCCTCGTAGATCTGGGTGATCTTGGCGTCGCGCATCATGCGCTCCACCGGGAAGTCGCGCGTGTAGCCGGCGCCGCCGAACAGCTGCACGGCGTCCGTCGTCACCTCCATGGCCACGTCGGAGGCGAAGCACTTGGCCGCCGCCGTGATGAAGCCGATGTTCGGCTCGCCGCGCTCGGCCTTCGCCGCCGCCACGTACACCATGTGCCGGGCCGCCTCGATCTTCATCGCCATGTCGGCCAGCATGAACTGGACGCCCTGGAACTCGGAGATCGACTTCCCGAACTGCTTGCGGTCCTTGACGTAGGCGATGGCGGCTTCCAGGGCGCCCTGCGCGATGCCCACGGCCTGCGCGCCGATCGTGGGGCGCGTGTGGTCCAGCGTCCTCAGGGCCGTCTTCAGGCCGGTGCCGGGCTCGCCGATGATGCGGTCCTCGGGGATCGTGCAGTTCTCGAAGTGGATCTCACGGGTCGGGGAGCCCTTGATGCCGAGCTTGCGCTCCTTCGAACCCACGACGAAACCGGGGTCGTCCTTGTGCACCACGAACGCCGAGATGCCCTGCGACTTCTTCGGGGCGTCGGGGTCGGTCACGGCCATCACCGTGTACCAGGTGGACTCGCCGGCGTTGGTGATCCAGCACTTGGTGCCGTTCAGCACCCAGTGGTCGCCGTCGAGGCGCGCCCGCGTGCGCATGGACGCCGTGTCGGACCCGGCCTCGCGCTCGGACAGCGCGTAGGACGCCATGGCGTCGCCGGACGCGATGGACGGGAGCACCTGCCGCTTCAGCTCCTCCGACGCCGACAGCAGGATCGGCATCGTGCCCAGCTTGTTCACCGCGGGGATCAGGGACGACGACGCGCAGACGCGCGCCACCTCCTCGATCACGATGCACGTGGCCACCGAGTCGGCGCCCTGGCCGTCGTACTCCTCGGGCACGTGCACGGCCGCGAAACCCGACTTGACCAGCGCGTTCAACGCCTCGACCGGGAAGCGCTCGCGCTCGTCGACGTCCGCCGCGTGCGGTGCGATCTCCTTGTCCGCAAGCGACCGGACCGCCGACCGCAGCGCCTCGTGCTCCTCGGCGAGCTGGTAGGTACCGAAGCTCGGGTCCACGTTAAGTTACCTCCCGGTAGGGCGTCCTACCAGGATGTTAGCGCGCGTTCACTCACTTGTCCGCTGTGCCGTCCGCAACAGGCCGCAGCGCCACGTCGCGCAGCGCCGCGTCCTTCTCCAGCACCAGGTCCGCGAGCGACGCCTGGAACGCTTCCATCCGCTTGCGCAGGTCAGCGTCGGACGCCGCCAGCACGCGCACGGCCAGCAGCCCGGCGTTGCGCGCGCCGCCGACGGACACGGCCGCCACCGGCACACCCGCCGGCATCTGGACGATCGACAGCAGCGAGTCCATCCCATCGAGGTACTTCAGCGGGACCGGCACGCCGATCACCGGCAGCACCGTCGCGGACGCCACCATGCCCGGCAGGTGCGCCGCGCCGCCCGCGCCGGCGATGATCACCTGCAACCCGCGGGACGCCGCCGTCGCCGCGTAGTCCAGCATCCGCTGCGGCGTGCGGTGCGCCGAGTACACGCCGACCTCGTAGGTCACGTCGAACTCGGCCAGCGCCTCGGCCGCGGCCTTCATCACCGGCCAGTCCGAGTCGCTGCCCATGATCACGCCGACCTGCGTCACTGCTGCCCTCCGTGGATGTCGTACCCGTCCAGCCACACGCCGTCGGACAGCCAGTGCGCCGCGAGCCGCGCCCGCTGCCGCACCTCGTCCATCCGCTCACCGAGCAGCGTCACGTGACCGATCTTGCGCCCCGGCCGCTCCGCCTTGCCGTACAGGTGCACGTGGGCGTCGGGGAACCGGGCGAACAGGTGGTGCAGGCGCTCGTCGGGCCCCATCTCGGGCGCCGACGAGGCGCCCAGGACGTTCGCCATCACGACGGCGGGCGCGACGAGGTCCGTCGCGCCGAGCGGGTAGTCCAGCACGGCCCGCAGGTGCTGCTCGAACTGCGAGGTGCGGGCGCCCTCGATGGTCCAGTGGCCGGAGTTGTGGGGGCGCATGGCGAGCTCGTTGACGACCAGCCCGTCCGCCGTCTCGAACAGCTCCACGGCCAGCAGCCCGACCACGCCCAGCTCGGACGCGATCCGCAGCGCGAGTTCCTGGGCCTGCTCGGCGAGGTCGAGGTCCCCTTCCGGCGCCGGGGCCAGCACCTCGACGCAGATCCCGTCCTGCTGCACGGTCTGCACCAGCGGCCACGCCGCGCCCTGGCCGAACGGCGACCGCGCCACCAGCGCGGACAGCTCCCGGCGCATCGGCACGCACTGCTCGACCATCAACGGCGTGCCGGCCGCGAGCAGCTCGGGGACGACCCGCTGCGCGCTCTGCGGCGTGTTCAGCATCCACACGCCGCGGCCGTCGTAGCCGCCGCGCACGGCCTTCAGCACGCACGGCCACCCGTGCCGCGCGCCGAACGCCAGCACGTCGGCGGCGTCGAGCACGGCGGAGAACGGCGGCACGGGGGCGCCCAGCTCGGCCAGCCTCGCCCGCATGACCAGCTTGTCCTGCGCGTGCACGAGGGCGTCGGGGCCGGGGAAGACCTTCGCGCCGTCGGCGACCAGCGCGTGCAGGTGCTCCTGCGGCACGTGCTCGTGGTCGAACGTGACGACGTCGCACGACTTGGCGAACGCGCGCAACGCGTCGAGGTCGGTGTGCCTGCCCAGTTCGACGTCGCGCGCGACGAGCGCGGCGGGGTCGGACTCCGACTCGGCGAGGACCCGCAGTGACTGGCCGAGGGGGATGGCGGCCTGGTGCGTCATGCGGGCGAGCTGACCGCCGCCGATCATGCCGACGACGGGGAGACGAGTTCGGGAGTCCACGGTTTCGTGATCCTACCTGCACAAACAGCGTGGTTCGCACGGGACCGCCCGCCGCCGGTCCCGCGCGCTTCGCCGAAGCGCGCGGGACCTCTCGGCAGGACCGCCGCGGGTGGGACCGCGGCAGGCCCGGGGTCAGACGCGGCGCGCCCGGCGCACCCACACGAAGGCGAGCGCGAGCAGGCCGGCGGCGAGCACCAGGAAGATCCCGGTCTCGAACAGCTGGAACGGCAGCAGCCGCTCGGCCGGGTGGTAGTCCGTGTACCAGTGCACGATGCCGTGGTCCCGCATGCACTGCTCGATGTCCGCGTCGGAGCGGACGTCGCTGCACTCGCCGGTGAAGCGGACCTCGTTGCCGGCCGCGTCGGCGTAACCGCTCTCGACCCGCCACCTGCCGTCGGTGTCGCCCACCCAGGACAGCGAGCCGACGTGGTACGGCTCCAGGCTGCGCAGCGGGGTCTGGAAGTACGGCCGCCACACCGCCGCCACGATGCCGCGCACCAGGTAGAACCCGACGAGCGCGAGCCCCATCGCGGGCACCGTGCGGCGGGTGACGGCGCTGAGCGCGAGGCCCAGCGCGAAGCCGAACGCCGCGTAGGCGACCTGCACCTGGGGCACCGCCTCGAACTCCGCGTTCCCGAACGGCTGGAACGGGACGTACTCGTTCCGGACGGCGTTGACGCTGTTCATCATCTTGACCAGCGCCGTGCTCAGGCCCGCGGCCAGCGCCACGGCGGCCGCGCCGAGCAGCACGACCTTGCCGGTCAGCCAGCGGATCGGCGTGACGTCCTGGCTCCACACCACGAGGTGCGTGCGCTGCTCGTACTCGCGGGACAGCAGGGGCGCCGCCCAGAACGACGCGAACAGCCCGCCCAGCAGGACCGGCACGTTCACCAGGAACTGGCTGAGGCCGAGGTAGCGCCACTCGCCCAGCACCCGGTGGTCGGCGGTGCCGGTGGCGTCGACGTGCCACGCCATGCCCAGCGCCAGGGCGATCACGCCCCCGACGGCGACGGCCGTGCCGACGACCGTCCAGCGGTGCTGCCGCCAGGTGAGCCACAGCAGGTCCGCCCACCCGACGTGGGTGCGGGCGCGGGCCGGCGCGGCGGTCGTGACGGGGGTCGTGGTGGTGGCGGTCATGCCGCGCTCCCCTTCCTGGTGGCCTCCAACTGGGCCAGGACGTAGTCCTCCAGCGTGACCGGCCGCTCGGCCCACTGCCCGGCGACGACCGGCCGCGGCTGCCCCTCGGGCAGCTTGACCAGGAACGTCGACTGCGCGCCGCGGTGCCGTGCCTCCACGACCTCGCCCAACGCGGGCGGCACGTCGGAGCGCGGGCCGGTGTAGCTGACGTGCCTGGCCAGCAGCTCGTCCAGGTCGCCGCCGGCGAGCAGCCGGCCGTGCGCGAGGAGGAGCAGGTAGTCGGCCACGCCGGACAGCTCGGCGACGACGTGCGTGGACAGCAGCACCGTCATGCCGGTCTCGTCGACCTCGGTCAGCAGCTCGGCGGTGACCTCGCGGCGGGCCAGCGGGTCGAGGTTGGCCAGCGGCTCGTCCAGCATGAGCACGTCCGGCCGCGAGCCGATGGCCAGCGCGAACGCCACCTGGGCCTGTTGACCGCCGGACAGCTTGCCGCACGACCGGTCCAGCGGGATCTCGAAGCGCTCGAGCCAGCGGCGGGCGCGCGACTCGTCCCACACGACGTTCAGGCGGGAGCCCAGGCGCAGCACGTCGGCCGCGGAGAAGTGCCGGTAGACCGGCTTCTCCTGCGACACGAACGCCACCCGGCCCGCCGCGCCCGCCGACCCCTCGTCGGCGTCGAGGAGGCCCGCGAGGACGGTCATCAACGTCGTCTTGCCGGCGCCGTTCGCGCCGACCAGCGCCGCCACCCTGCCCGCGGGCAGGTCGAACGTGCACTCCCGCAGCGCCCACTTGCTCCGGTACCGCTTGCCCAGCGCCTGCGCGCGGACCGCGATGCCGGTGTCGGCGACCGCTTCGACCGCGGTGTTCACCGGACCCCCACCCCTTCCCCCACTGATGTCTGATCGCCGTCTCCGCCGGCGGCGAGCACCGACCGCACGAGCGCGTCGATGTCCTCGGTGTCCAGCCCGGCCTCGCGCGCCTCGCGGACCCACACGGCGAGGCGGGCGCGCAGGGCGGCCATGACCTCCGGGTCGGTCGAGCCGAGCCCGGCCTTGACGAACGTGCCCGAGCCCTGGCGTGCCTCCACCAGGCCGGACAGCTCCAGTTCGCGGTACGCCTTGAGCACGGTGTTCGCGTTCACCCCACTGGTCGCGACGACGTCGCGGACGGTCGGCAGCCGGTCACCCGGCCGCAGCCACCCGAGCCGCAGTGCCTCCCGGACCTGGCGGACCAGCTGGAGGTACGCGGGGAGGCCACTGGACCGGTCGATGCGGAACTCCACCCGGCGCCTCCAAAGTGTTCTACTCAACTAAGACACTAGGAGACCAGCACGCCGTCCGGGCTGTCAACTGTCGTGGTTCAGCCGAACGTGTGAGCGCGAGAAGAAGCCCGGTGCGCGGGGCGCACCGGGCTTCCGGGGGGAGGGGAGAGGGTGACGGGCGCCGGACAGGGGTTCGGCGACCGACGGGTCAGCGGCCCAGGCCCGCGATCAGCGCGACCGCGTCGGCCCAGGTCTCGGGCAGCTCCTCCAGCCACACCCGCACCGGCCCCGTGGGCGCGACGTGCGGGTCGACGGCCAACCGGTCGGCCGTGAGCACCCGGAGGTTGGCCACGGCCCGCACCAGGCGCTCGTCACGGCGCAGCAGCACGCACGCCACCGAGGGACCGACGGACGCCACGGTCTCCCCCGCGTCGAACACCTCCTTCAACGCGTCCGCCAGCAACGTCATCGCGACCACCCGCGACCACCCGGACGTGCGACTCAGGTCCAGCCCCACCAGCACCAGGACGTGATCCCGCCGGCCGGTCGCCCGCGCCTCCGCGTACACCTCGCGCAGCCGCGTCCGCAGGTACCCGGCGGTGGCCAGGCCGGTCAGCGGGTTGTCCGCCGCGCAGTCCCCCGCCCGCTTGCTCATCACGTCGCCCCAGCCCAGCGCGGTGGCCCGGAGCATCCGCGCCGGGATCGCGTCCACGCTCGCCGACACGATCCCGGTCGACCCCGGCGGCTCCGCCAGCACCGCGTGCAGCGCCGCGAGGTCCAGCAGCGTCTCCGCCAGCCCCGCGCCCGCCTCGGCCCGCGCGCCGCCCAGCCGGTACAGCTCGGCGCCCGCGTCGCCCCCGTCCACCACGGCCCGGCACACGTCGTCCACCTCGGCCAACGGCCAGTCCGCCGGGAACGCCCAGCCGGCGGCCATCGTGGCGTTGCGCCACCTCGACCGCAGCGCGCGCGACCCGTCAGCGCCGGAACGCCGTGCGACCGCTTCCCGAACACCCACCCGGATGCCTCCTCAGACTTTCGGATTCCGAACACGAGACGTGCTCGAAGCTCATCCATGACGGCATTCACTCCACCCAGTCGGGAGGTTCCACGTGACGGTGCGCGATCCCGTACGTCACACTGGCGCGGCGCGAGGAGGGGAAAACACGTGGCGACCGTTCCTGCTGACGTCCACGGACCGAGCGACGCGGAGCTGATCGATTCCGTGCGCGGCGGGACGATCGACGCCTACGGGCAGCTCTACGAACGTCACGTGTCCGCCGCGTACAACCTGGCCCGCCAGCTCGCGAGGTCGTCCGCCGAGGCCGACGACCTGGTCTCGGACGCCTTCGCGAAGGTCCTCGACACCCTGCGCGCGGGCCGCGGCCCGGACTCCGCGTTCCGCGCCTACCTGCTCACCGCGCTGCGCCACACCGCGTACGACAAGACCCGCCGGGACCGCAAGGTCGAACTCGCCGACGACGTGGCCGAGGTCGCGCCCGAGGCGACGAGCGTGCCGTTCAAGGACACCGCCGTGGCGGGCCTGGAGCGGTCGATGGCCGCCAAGGCGTTCGCCCGGCTGCCCGAGCGCTGGCAGACCGTGCTGTGGCACACCGAGATCGAGGGCCAGTCGCCCGCCGACGTCGCGCCCCTGCTCGGGCTGACCGCCAACGGCGTGTCGGCCCTGGCCTACCGGGCCCGCGAGGGCCTGAAGCAGGCGTACCTGCAGGTCCACCTGGCGGAGACGCAGAGCGAGCGGTGCCGCGCCACGGTCGACCGGCTCGGCGCGTGGACCCGCGGCGGCCTGTCGAAGCGGGAGACCACGCAGGTCGAGGCGCACCTGGACGAGTGCGGCGGCTGCCGCGCGCTGGCCGCCGAGCTGGCGGACGTCAACGGCGCGCTGCGCGGGATCATCGCCCCGCTGGTGCTGGGCGTCGGCGCGATCGATTACCTGGCCGCCGCCGGCGCGGGC